>JBFWQN010000065.1:0-15204 GCA_050249405.1 Hyphomicrobiaceae bacterium
GTCCGGCGAGTGGTTCCGGCGGGTTCGCTTCGTCATCTTCGCTCCTGATTCGCTCGCACAACCGTGCGAGCCGTCAGGCAGACAATCCACTCATCCAACCGTCCGAAACTGTGGAGCCACCTCAAGCAGCCATTAGGCTGGCGACAGGTGCGTCAGCACTGGTCCGTTGTCGCCCAAGTAGTCGCGAGCAAAGTACTTGTCTTAACTGGGCAGTTCGGAAAGTTCCCAAGCTCCGTATGGCCCCCTCGCCCAACACCACGGGCCGCCCCGTTGCCTCCGTCGCATTTGCGCCGATGGACCACGTGTAGGATGATCGCGGCGACCGGGGCTGGATATCAACACTCGTCCAGCCGCATCCATCATGCGATGAGTGCGGCCTGGATGGTCGGCTCTAGCACTTTCAGGTCACGGTCACGCGACAAGAAAGGCACGAGTCCCTCGCGATGCATGTCGCTGACCGCCCGGTTCCGCCTAGTGGTCATGCTCTCCTGCAGATACTCGACAGCGTAAACCGGCATGCCCCGTTGCCTAGCGAAATCGAGATCCTCTAGCACGGTGCGAATGTCCTCCGCCCGGTTGCGTTTGAAGTCCTGATCCCGCCCGTAGAAGATGTCCTCCTTGCCGATAGCGTCGATCGCGGACAGGAAGTCCGGGCGACGCAGCAGCGCTTCGCCATTCTGCGGAATGACCATGAACGGGCGGCCGGACTGCTTGCCCTTTTGCGAGATGCGCGTCACGAATGCGACCATCTCGTCGCGTGCCTTGGCCCTCTCCGCAGGCGTCGCATCATTGCCGGGGCTTTTGTCGTCCTCCCAGAACTCAAAGCCGTCGATGATGTCGAGATAGACGCCGTCGAAGCCGGCACGAAGAATTCGCTCGAGATATCCATTTGTTCCGAGGATGATCTTCTGCCAGTCAGGATTCCAGTACTTGACCTTGAAGTTGTCGGGGAAGTTGGGATTGAGCGGGCCGAGACCGGGCGGCCTACTGCTGGCGTCCATGGAACCGTTCGGCCAATAGAAGCGGCCCTTCTCCGCCTCTCCGATGCTCATGTAAGCGACGACCTTCTTGTTAGGAGCGCCGGACGGGCGCTGCTTCATCAGGCTCACGGCCGCCGCCGTGAAGGCTTCGGCGTCGGAGCCATCCGAACTGTAGTCGACCACCGCCAACTCGCCGTCGCTGCCGCAAATCTGGGCCGGCACGATGTCCTGCAGCTGATAGACCCACGTCTTCGGTACGGTGACCGCCGCAGCCGCGACCGGGCTGAACACGCCACCGCCGGCAGGCATGAAACCGAGGATTTGAGGACCGGCTCCTGCCGGACCGCCAGAGATCGGGGCACCACCGAGCGGACCGACGCCACCGGGCAATGGACCGGCTACAAGTGTGGCGCCTTGTGTCGGATCGAAGCCGATGAAGCCAAGGTTGATCTGCGAGATGCGCCGAGCTGTGCGCCGAAAGACACCGATCCCCTCACGCGAGCCGTTGTCGTTGGTGTTGCCCTCAATGGTGTTGATGCGCCCGTCAGCCACGGATGCGACGAGACCCGCATGCCCCGTGCCGCCGCCGTGATCGATGAAGAACATCATGCCGGGCCGCACCAGATCAGGCCGTGTGCGCGCTTGTTCCGCCGTGACAAACTGCAGTCGGTTGCGATTGGGCCCCGTGGTAGCTGCTGTCCAGCAGCGGACAACACTCGGATTGCGCGGCATCAGGTTCTCAACCTGCAGCTTCCTGGTGGTCTCCTGCACACAGAAGTACACGAAGCACACACACCAGGGGAACGAGCCCTCCGCCGGATCCAGGCCGCAAGACCGAATGTACTGGTCGACACGTGGACCACGGTTCGAGCCCAGCGGTTGCTCCCTCACGCCGATCTCGTCGTCGGCCAGATCGATGAGGGCTTGCATGAAGGCGGTCGCCAAAGGACTGGAATGGGTTTCCTCCTGGGGCGCGCCGGGAAACAGCGCCCGCCAGGTCACCGGTCCGACGACACCGTCGATCTCGAGGGGGGTGCTCGAGGCGTCCGCCGTCCGCGACTGGAACAGCCGCACCGCCTGCTCAGTCTTGGCTCCAAAATCGCCGTCGATCATGCCGGGATCACAGCCCAACGCCACGAGTCGGCGCTGCAAAATCTTGACCTGCTCGAACTCGTTGTTGGCATCGCGCGACAGCACCCGGCCGGCAAATGGCGCATCGGCTGGCGCGGTTGCCGTGGCGACCGCGCCGTCGTCGTCGCGGACAGGGTGGGGCGTCGGTCTAGCTCCTTCATCGTCCTGGGGCTGCGGCACGGGCACGGTGCCGACGCGGGCCGCAATGCTTTGGTCGTCAGCGATCAGCTGTTGCATGAGCAGCATGCCGCCACATTGTTGGCTGACCGCGTCCGCCGAGAATGAGCCGTCCTCGACGTACTTGCCGCGCAGGTAGTGGTTACCAAAGCTCCACAGGTAGGGGCTCAGAACCTCGGGGTGATTGCGGCGGTATCCGAAGCCGTTGTAGCGCTCGAAAACGAAGGCGATGCCGGGCAGACTCCAGTCTGACCACTGGTTCAGGTTCTCGTCGACGACCAGGGCATCGATCGCGCTGCGCTGCCAGGTGAACGGCGGCTCACCGGCTTTGAGGTTGCCAGGGCGATTGCGCGGCACGTGCACGGTCTGTCGTTGCAGGGAATCGCCGTTGTGTAGGTGGGAGCGGAAGTTGAGGTCTGCCTCTAGGCTGTGGATAATTCCGACAACGAACCACGGTACGCCGGTGGCAGCCTCTACGGCTTGATAGCGTTGCTTGGCCTCGGTCTCGACGATCTTGGCAGCTCGGCGGCGGATCTGCTGGAGGCGATCGGATCGTGGTACTAAACTGGCAAACCGCCTCGCATACTCATCGCGCAGTGCTGGGGTGAGTGTCGTAGCCATAGCGCTTCCCAAAAGTTACGGGTTAACACTAGGATTTCTCCTAGTTTCTAGACGCGCACCGTCAAAATATACTGTTCATCCAACTAGTGAATACCACAAACACTTAGAGCCCCATAATCCGACAGCGGAGTTAGGTTAACCTCGGCAAGTGGTGGCGATCCAGTCGCGGCCTGCAGAAGCAGCTCAACGATCGCGACCCTTGCCGACAACGTTCTGGCACATGTCGGGGCATCGGGCGGTCCAGATGGAGCCGCGTGGTGCGCGCGCATCCATGCCTTCGTTGCTCTGGATCGAGCATATCTGGAAGCATTCACTGAAGGTGTTTGGGCATGGCTGATCTCGGCCCAGACGCCGCTTGTTGCGGCGCACATGGCCGTCGCCCTGCGTGTGGCAATTTTGCAATATACATGTAGCGCACTGAAACCGAGTCCGCTGTGGGTCTTGGTTGCGTGATAACGCGGCGCAGGGGATGCGGATCGGCTGGGTCACCGTCAGGATTGGCATCCGCCTCCGTTTAGAGCAATTTTTTCCTGGACGGCGTTTCACCCGGCCTCTGACCGACTGTAGGCCGATCGGGGCCACCGCGACGGAGCAGACCGGTAGTGCGCCGCCACTCCTCACCCCGCCCGCATCGCCGCCATGAGCGGCTTGACGCCCATGATGTTCATGACACGCGTCGGATTGTAGGCGAGCACCGAGAGCGCCATCTCGGTCGCCACCTTCGGCAGCGTCTTGCACAGGAAGTGTGTTGCGCCCATCCGCGCCTTCATGGTGCCGAACGGATGCTCGACGGTCTCGCGGCGGCGGCGCATGGCCATGGGGTCGGCGTCGAGCCGCTCCTGCACCGCTTCGAGCACGTCCTCGTGCTCCCACCGCGAGATGCGCCGCTCCTTGCCCGTCGTGCATTTCTTCTTCAAAGGGCATTCGACGCAGGCATTCGTCCAGTATCGGCGAACCTGTTTTCCATCTTCTTCGCGGGTAAATCGATACTCCAGATATTCGCCTGCCGGGCAGCGATAGACGTCCTGGGATTCGATGTAGAGAAAGTCCTGCTTTCCGAGCCGCCCCTCGGATTTGGCGCCCGACGTCATCGGCTTCGGCAGCGTGACCGTGATGCCCGAGCGCTCGCACTCGAGGATTTCGGGGCTGTTGTAGTATCCGCGATCGGCGACGGCCTCGAGCTTCTCGACGCCAAGCACGGCCTTCGCCTGCTTGCCGACGTTGGCAAGTTGTGCCCGGTCCGAGCCGCTGTTCGTCACCTCGTGCGTGACGATCGGGTGGTTCTCGGTGTCGACCGCGACCTGCACGTTGTAGCCGACGACGCCCGAGCCGCGCCCGCTCGTCGCCATCGATCGGCTGTCGGGATCGGTCAGTGAGATCTGCTCGTCCGGCGAGGCCGGCATGCGCTTCTCGTGCGCGGCGAGCTTTTTCAGCTCGTCCCTGATCTTCACCAGCTTCTGTTTCAGATGCTCTGTTTTTATGGCCAGCGCCACAGTCGGGATTTGATGATCGGCGGTGTCGAGCTGCGACAGATATCGCGCCACGCTTTCTTCGAGCTGCTGGCGCCGGCGCTCGACTTTTCCTTTCGTGAAATTACGGTCCCGCGCCGAGCCCGTCTTTTCACGCAGCCAGGGTCACGAGCACGCATGCGCAACCGGATGCCGCACTCCTGCTCATCACCCGGGACCGTCAGTCAGTGCCAGATTGTTCCTCGATCGGCAGCTTAGACCCCGGTCGCGTCGCGGATTGATCCGTGGACCTCCGGCAGCCCCGGGCCAATACCTACCTGACTTTGATCACCGACCAAGCCTCGAACTCGTCTGCTTTCGGGACAACAACGCTGACCTTCAAATTGGTCATCCGTAGATAATCCACTGTCGGGGATAGTGTGTGCATTCGACCCATGCACCACGTGCCGGCTGATTCACAGCGTGCGCCGGCACGTTTCCAACTGACGTGCAGCAGTGGCTTGCGCCGGCTACACGAAGCGGAAGTCAGCAGCGACGAGGCTGGCGACCGTGACGCGCTGCACAGTCACCACATCTGTCGGCGAGAGTGTGAGCAGCACGTCCTGCCCGACCTGCTGCATGGCTCCTGCCGTCGACTGGAGCGCGGAGAAATTGGCAAAAAACGCTGCCGATATCTCGATGAAGTCGTGAGACGCGCCAGTCGCTGCGAAGTCGGTGATAGTGTCAGCCGCTGAGCCCGGGCGGAACGTGAAGACATCGACGCCGCCACCTCCCGACAGCAGATCGTTGCCGGCCCCGCCGATCAGCGTGTCGTTGCCGTTTCCGCCCTGAAGGGTGTCGTTGCCGGCAAGGCCTTCGAGAACGTCATTGGCGCCGCCGCCCTGCAGCTGGTCGTTGCCTGTGTTGCCGATCGCAGTTCCTCCCGTGCCGTTTAGCTTGCCGTTGAAGTTCGCCGTACCGGTGTAGACGAGGTTCTCGACGTTGGCAGAGCCGCCCAGATCGAGACTGGCGAGAGATGTGTAGATCGTGTCGGTGCCGCCAGTGGCCGCCTCGATGACCTTGTCTCCCGAATTGTCGATGACGTAGACGTCATTGCCAGCCTGGCCAGTCATGGTGTCCTTGCCGGCCCCACCGTCGATGTAATCGGCGCCAGCCGTGCCGGTGAGCGTGTTGTCGGCCGCCGTACCGCCGAGCACACGGTTCTCGGCCACGCCAGTGGTGGTCACGGTGAACGCCTGCACTCTGCTGTTCCCGGCTGCGTCGAGGGCGTTCACGCTGATAGCGTATGTGTGGGGTCCATCCGCGCCCGCGCCGGGGCGATGATCGATCAGCAGGTTTTCGGCAATGATGAGTTGGCTGACGCCGGCAGCATTCGTTGTGATCGCGAAGCGTCCCCCGGCGTCGTTGCCGAGCGTGAAGCGGACAGCACCGCCTTCCGGATCGACAGCGCTCAGCGTACCGACGGGCGAGCCATTGGCAGCCGTCTCGGCGAAGCTTCCCCCGCTCAGTGCCACCGTCGTCGGTGCCTCGTCGACGTCGGTGACGTTGACCACCACGTTCTTGCTGATCGAGCCGCCTTTGCCGTCGCTCGACGTGACGGCAAGCGTATAGCTGGTGGTGCCGCTCTCGACGTCGAGGAGTGCGCCGTTGTCGACCTGGATCTGACCTCCGACGATGCGGAAGCGCCCGCCGAAGGTATCCGCCAGCGAGTAGGTGAAAGCGTCGTTGGTGGCGACCGCCGTGTTATCCGGATCGGTCGTCGTCAGCGTTGCGATCACGGTCCCTGTTGCCGCCCCCTCCAATACACCCAAAGCGCCGGCACCCGACGCCGGTGGTGCGCTGACGCCATTAAATAGAATGTCTGTCGGCGCATCCTCGGTATTGGTAATCGTCAGGCTGACCGTTCCGATCGAGAACTGGCCGCTCGCGTTGGCGACCGTATAGGTGAACGACGCGGGCCCGAAGTAGTCGGCGTCCGGCGTGAACACCACATTGCTGTTGCCGGTGCCGTCGTCCACCAGAGCGACGCTGCCGTGGGCAACGGCCACTGCCGCCCCGCCGGCCACGATGGCAATGCTGTTGATGGCGGTGATTGCGGCGCCACCGACATTCGCATCGTTGGCGAGGACGGCGATGGTGACAGGCGTGTCCTCTGGCCCGGTGGCGGCATCCGCAACCGCGGCTGGTCCCGGAATCACTTCTGCCAGCGTCTTCGTTCCATCCGTGAAGACGAAGGTCTCGACGTTGCTCACGATGTCGGTGCCCGAAGCGCCGACCAAGGTCAATGTCCCGGTGGCCGCATCATATCCGATGCTGAGGCCGGCGAAGGTACCGGCGAACGTCGCCGTGTCGGTGCCGGCGCCGCCGTCGATGGCATTGCTGCCGGCGCCGGCAATCAGGGTATCATTGCCGAGCCCGCCGAGCAGCGTGTCGTTGCCTTCGCGCCCGTCGAGCACGTTGCTGCCGGCATCACCCGTCAGCCTGTCATCACCGAGGCCGCCCGTGACATTCTCTACGTCGTTCGAGAAATTGAACGTCGCGTTGGCCGTATCGATGAGCCCGATAACATCCTCGAGGATGAAGGTGCCGCTATGGCTGCGGTCGCTCGTGACAATTCCGGTCGAGAGGTCGACGTTGAAGTTGCCGATCTCGTCCTGGAACGAGATGGTATCGGTGCCGGCGCCACCAGAGACGATGTCAGCGCCGGGATCTGTGGCGATCAGCGCCGCGCTGATGCCGGCCGCAGCGAGGCCGGTGCGCAGATCGCGGTCGACCTGGGGATCAATCGGTCCGCTTAGGCCACCCCATAGCAGGTCGTCGCCGCCCTGGCCGATCAGCTGATCCTGTCCCGCCCCGCCGAGGATGCTGTCGTTTCCGGCTCCGCCGTCTCCGATATCAGCGCCAGTACCGAGCGTCAGGAAATCGTTGCCGAGGCCGCCGTAGAGCTCGTCGTCGAGCGCACGGCCGTCGATGGCATCGTCGCCGACCGTGCCGACGATCACATCGCGCGGCGCACCTGTCCGCGGCCCGATCAGCGGGTCGCCCGGTGTTCGATTGTCGAGATACTGGGCGCTGACGTCGTTGCCGTCCTGGTAGCCGACGAGCATGCGGCCGTCGTCGATGCCGGCCGTCGAGTGCAGGCCCGGAGTGCCGGAGGCCGGATCGCCGACGACGATCTGGTTGCCGACGAGTGCGCCGACCATGTCGATGCGCTGCCCCTGGATGCCGGCCCCCGCCGCTTCCCATGTGACGAAGAAGCCATCCTCGAGACCGCCTGCATTCACGCCGGTCGGCGCGACCTGGAAGTCGACGTTGGACGGCAGCCCCGTCGCGACGGCAAAAACGGGTGAAGCGGTCCAGCTTGTGCCCGCGCCGGAGTAGATGACGCCCAGGATCGAGACGCCGGAGCCGCCGGACGCCGCCCAGAACACGCCGAAAGAGCCGTTCTGCTGAGGCACCACGTACTGCATCTGTGTGGGGCTCGCGACCAAGCCTAGCGTGGTCGAGAAGGGCAGGGCGAGCTCGGAATAGGTCGTAAGCCCTGTCGCCACGACATCGGCAGCCGTGCCGTCGCCGAGCGTTTCGCGGTCGGCCGTCTGATTGACGTTCGGAACGTAAATGCGCAGGTGGACGCGCTCGTCGGTGCCGACATAGGTCACAACGAGCTGACCATCGTGGAGGCTGCCGATCGAGATGTCGCGGCCTTGAATGGCGGTATGGGCCGCGTCCGAGCCGACGAGCGGATTGTTGGCCGCGAACAGACCGGAGCTGGTCACGACGATCCCCACTCCATCGTCGGCCGTACCGCGCCTGCCGTCCAGACCGATCGAGATGGGCGCCATCTCGGCGCCGACGCCGAAATTGACAGGAGTGGATGGTGTCGCGGTGAGATTCCCCGCACCGTCAAGGGCGTAGACGGGGATTTCGTAGCGCGCGAGCGTCAGCGCGCCATAGCGGTCGCCGAGTGTCGTATCATTGGCTCCGTTCTGCATCACGAAGCCCACGTGGAAGCCCACCTCAAGCGAATTGTTGCTCGTGTCGACGATCTCATAGCCTTGGATCACGGGGTCGACGGCGATCTCGGCACCGCCTTCCTGCGCCTCGGTCAGCTGCATCTCGCCGCCCGCCAATCCGGGCGTGACGATGCCGCCCGCGAAAGTGTTGGTGCTGGCAAACCGCATATGCAGCGTGGTGTCGGTCGCCGTGCTCGACTCCCATACGGCTGTGAACCCGAGACCAGCCGTCATGGCGATGTCGAGGTCGGAGACCGTGGCACCCGCGGCCAAGCCGTCGGTCAATTGTGTATTGACGGCAAGCAGCACCGGATCGGGCTGACCGGTGATGTCATAGCTGATCGCCCAGACCTGATCCTGGACGCCGGCGCCGTTGTCCGCGATCCAGGTCAACGCCGCCCCGTCCTGCAGATTGGTGACCGTGATACCGGAGCGCGCTCCGGCCGCTGTGCCTGCCGTCAGGTCGACGTCGACCCTGATCTCCTTGCTGACCGTAGTGTCGGTCAGGCTCCACGGCACGGGCGTAGTGGCAGTGCTCGTCGATCGGACAGGCAGCACGACCGGCGAGGACAGCGAGATGGTCTGTGCGCCGGCTCCGCCATTCGATAGGTCGAGAAAGCGCACCTGCTCCACGTTGACGAGATTGTCGATACCGTCGTGGTTGCCGCCGCCGCCCGTCGAGCGGAGGTCGATGACCTCGTAGCTGCCGTCGCCATTGAGCGTGATCGAGTAGTCCTGCCGGCGCCCGGTGTAGACGGCGATGTCGTTGCCTTCGCCGCCGTCGATGATCTCGGGGATGCCGGCCGCGCCGCGCAGGCCCGGGCCACCCTGGATCGTGTCATCGCCCATCCCTGCGAAGATGAAGTCGACGAGTCCGTTGCTGTTCGAGATGTCGCCGCGGATGTCGTCGTTGCCGTTGGTGCCGATCAGCACGTCGCGCCGCGACTGCGGCACGCCCGCCCTGACCAGATCGCCGACGATCGGTAAGGGATTGGTGGCGTCACGCGTGTCCATCACGCGTGCAACGATGTCGTTGCCGTCCGTGTAGCCACCGTTCGTATCGTGGTAGACGGTGATGAAGCGGTCGCCCAGAAGGCCCGCGATCGTGGCCCCGTCCTGATTGCCGTTCGTCGCGGCATTGACGGTCACGGCGTTGCCTTCCGCGCCCATCGCCAGGACGAGGCCCGTCACCGGGTCCAACGCTACCGCGACGTGTTGTGCCATCACGTCGGCGTTCGAGGAGCCGCCCGTCACCTTCCAGCTGACCACCAGATCGGAGCTGTCCTCGCCGCTGATGCCCGTCACGGCGAGCTGCAGATCACTGGCGCTGACGCCGGCAGGCAGGTCGAAGAGAGCGAACGGTCCTGGTGCAGCTAGGCTGAAGCCCGCGCCGTTGAGCCCGGTGCCGGCCGATGCGTACATCGTGCCCATCACGGTCAAGCCGCTGGGGCTCGCCGGATTGCTCGCCACCCAGACGATGCCGAAGTTGACGGCACCCGCCGACACGACGTGAGCCGTGGTACCGGCCGCGACGCCGGCCGCGCCCGAGATATCGTCGAAGCCCGACACGGGGACCACCTGGCCCAGGTCGTCGTAGACTTGGCCGGCGACGCGCTCGTTCCCCGCGGCGTCCCTCTCGATCCAGATGACGGCCGTCTCGAACGTATGCAGCGCAGCCGTCGACGGATCGCGACCGATGGCTCCTCCAACGCCGGTGCCTCCCTCGTCGCGGACACGGACGGCCGCGTCACTGCCGAGACCGGCGATGCCGTCGATGCCGGCGGCCGCGGGGGCCCCCGGATTGCCGAGGGCGTCGAGCGGCACCTCGAAGCGCTGCAGCATGATACGTCCGTAGCCGGCGGCAATGTCGGCCGCCGTGAGGCCATCGGGATTGACGCCCGCCGTCAGGGTCGTCTCGGTCGAGACCCAGGTGACGTTGTAGCCGTCGTTCATGCCGACGGGCAGCACCGAGCCGCCGACCGGGCTCGCCAGGGTCCGGTCGAGAAAGGAGCCCGACATCGCGGCCGAATGCTGATCGACGGTTGCCGCCTCGGCGAGCACCGACAACTCGGGCCCCGTCAGCTGGCCAGGGCCTACGAAGTTGGTGCGCAGCGTGTGCGTCGTGTCGGAGGTGGAGTCGAGCTGCTCGAACGCGACGCCCCACCCGGAGTTGGCACCACCCGAGACGATGACGGCGTTGCTTTCGATGCCGATGCCGTCGCTGAGGTCGATGGTATTGGGAATGAAGGCATCGGGTGCCAGCGTGACGTCGTAGAACTGGCCGCGGATACGCGTCTGGCCTCCAGCTGTTGCCGCGCTCTCCCACGCCACGGCGACGAACTCGCCGACGCTGTCGGCCACGAACGGATTGGTATCGACCCGTCCTGTTCCGGCTGCGCCGCGGTTGACGATGAAGCCATCGACATCGGGAATGCCAGCGCCATCCGGGGAGGTGTCGCCATCGACATTGGACCAGCCCCACGCCGTCGGTGTGACCGGCGTGCGGGCAAGGATGATGGAGGCCGTGGTGACGTCGCCGTCATTGAAGCGCAGCGTCTCGATGCCACGCAGGGTGTCGGTGCCTTCGGGAGAGCCGTTGCGGATGTCCACGACCGTGAACAGGTCGCCGCCGATGTGGGTGATCGTGTAGTTGCTTCGGTTGGCGGAGAATGTAGCTACGTCGCCCTCGGCGCCGCTGCCGCCGCCGTCGAGCGTGTCGTTGCCGGCGCCACCGGTCAGGATGTCGTCGCCCAGGGCGCCATAAAGCTCGTCATTGGCCGCCAGGCCGTTGATTGTGTCGTTGCCGCTCGTTCCGACCAGCACGTCGGGACGTGCGCGCGCGCCGCCCCCTCCGCCGCCTGGCGGGTCGCCGTTCAGCACGATGCCCGTGTTTCGGGTGTCGAGAATGACGACGTGGATGTCCTGGTCGCCTGCGACTGCAGTCGGGTCGTCCTGGTAGACGGTCACCACCCGGTCGCCGACGAGGGCCGCCGTCGCGACACCGGACTGCTGGCTGCCGGGAATTGCGAGGCGCGTGACGACGCCGTCACTGCCGCCACCTGGACCGAACGACTGGGAGTAGAGGTCGGTATCGCCGCCGCTGGACCCGCCGACGGTCAGCACGAAGCCGTTCGTGTCGATCAACGCACCCAGTGAGAATTCGCCGGTGAAGGCGGCGCCGCCAAGCGCTGCGGCGGGGTTCATCAGCGCGGCCTGGGAGACGGCAAAGGTGCTGGCACCCCCGCCAGTTAGCACCTGGCTGCGGACTATGCCACCCGCATCCGTCCAGGCGACGACGAAGCCGGAGCCGGTGGAGATGACCTCGAGGCCGCTGGTGGCGGCGGCCGTGCCGAGGGCATCGAGGCTGGCGATGCCGGTTATGGCGCCGGAGGCGATGGTGATCGGCGTCCCGTTCAGCGTGTAGAGCCGGGCGTGAACCGTGCCGGCCGTGTCGATCCAGGCGACGAGCGTGTCGCTGTCTGCGTGGTCAGTGGCGATCGCCACGTCGCGACCGATGACGGCGGCACCGGCACCCGCCTCGTTGCCGACGTTGACGGCAAGATCGCCGTCGCCGCCGACGACACCGTCGAGCCCCGCGGCCACGGGGGGGCCCGTCGGGTCCACACGCGCATCGAGAGGCACCGCGAAGCGCTGCAGCATGACTCGGCCGAACCCGGGCGGATCGCCGACGGCGCTGCTGATCCAGGCGACATTGAACCCGTCCACGATGGGTTTGCCGGTGGGTCCATCCACGGCATAGCCGCTCGTGGCAGCGTCGTGCTGGCTCTCTCCCGCCGCGCTGTCGATGACGAACGCCGCTCCGACGGGGGCTGACAGCCCGACGTAGCGTCCCATCAGAACGCCGTTCTCCTCCCAAGCCGCTGCATACCCGACCGCCCCGCCGGCAGTGAGACTGACGTCGCTGGCGGTCGCTGCGCTGGTCAGCTGAATGGTGCCGAGGCCAGGATCGATCGCGCCAACAACGTCGTAGAATCTCACGGTTACGCCGACGCTCGAGGTCCATGCGATGCCGAACGAGCCGCCGCCACTGTCCGCGACGGCCGGTTGAAACTGATCACCCGCATCGGTGGTCGCCGGAAAGGTCGTCGCGCTCGTCGTACCCCAAAGTGTAGTCGCCATAATGCAATGCCCCAGCCTGCAGGAGACGTTTCGGCTGAACGGGCCGATCTACGTCACTCGATCAGATGGCTATTCTTAGCTGGCGGCAGCGTGCGTCGCGTTCGCCTGCGGGGCCGAACGTGCCGGTCCTCGTGGGGGACCGACGATGCGACCAAGGTCTGAGTTGACGCCCGGTCCAAGGTCTGATGGAAAATTAACCATAGGCGTGATGGCAGCGCCAATACGGACCGAACATTTGCTTAGATCGCACAAATTCTCGGTCACCGACGAACGGCCCAACCGAATGATTTCAACGCAATCTCATGCTCCCTTGGTCGGCAAAGGATTGCGCCGATGGTCTGACTTCAGCTTGGCTACGCGCTTCTCGCTCGCGTCGGCGCTTGTGATAGGTGCCGCAATGGTCGTGCTGACAACCTGGGTCAGTCGCGAGATCGAGGAAGGCGTCATTCAGAACGCGGGTAAGGACGCGGCGCTCTACATCGACGCGTTCATCGAGCCCACTGTCCAGGAGCTGGCGAAACGCGACGATCTCTCGCAGGCCAGCATTGACATGCTCGATAAGCTGCTCAGGGGCAATGCGCTCGGCCAGCATTTGATGTCTCTTAAGATTTGGGGACGCGGCAACGTCATCGTTCACAGTAGCTCGCACGAGCTGGTCGGCCGGTCGTTTCCCGCGAAGCCCAAGCTCGTGGCGGCTTGGCAGGGGCGTGTTGCCGCCGCTCTCGATCAACTCGACCATGAGGAGAACGCGAGCGAGCGCAAGCACGGCAACAGGGAGCTGCTCGAGATTTATCTCCCCGTCCGCGAGACCGGCAGTGCCCGCATCATTGCCGTCGCGGAATTCTATCTCACGGGCGACGCCCTGCGGAAGGACATCGCTGCTGCGCGCCGCCGCACGCAATTGACCATGGCGGTGCTTGCGCTCGCTATTCTGGCGGCATTGACCGGCATCGTGCGGGAGGGGAGCTCCACCATCCAGCTTCAGCAGGACGAGCTGACCAATCGGGTCGGCGAGCTTTCCGTGCTGATCCAGGAAAATCGCGAGCTGCAGGAACGGGTAGCGAATGCCACGGCGCGGAGCGTGGACGCCGCCGAGCGCATCCTGCGCCGGATCAGCGCCGATCTCCACGACGGGCCTGCCCAGCTGGTCGGCTTGTCGCTTCTGAAGCTCGACACCGTGTTGCCGAGCGATCAGCCGGCTGGACAAGAGCCGGCCGCAGCAGTGTCGGCGGCAGTAGAGGACTTGCGGTCCGTTCTGACCGAGGCGCTACGGGACATCCGCAACATCTCCGCCGGTCTCGCACTGCCGGAGCTGGATCAGATGTCGCTGCACGAGGCGATTGAGGATGCCATCTCGAGCCACGAGCGCAGGACTGCGTCGAGTGTCGCCCGCGACATCGGAAGCCTGGGCAGGACGGTGCCCAATGCCATCAAGAACTGTCTCTATCGCTTCGTCCAGGAGGGCCTCAATAATGCCTTCCGGCACGCTGGCGGCAGAGGGCAGCGCGTCGCGGCGCGATATGCTGACGGGCACGTCGAAATCACCATCTCGGACCGGGGTGACGGCTTCGACGGCGTCAACCACGTGTTGCGTGGAACTTCCATGGGGCTGGCTGGCCTCAAGGACCGGATCGAATCCGTCGGCGGCACATTCGCCATCGACGCTCGCATTGGTGCTGGCGTCCGTCTCACCGGCCGCTTCCCGATTGCAGTGGGAGACGTCCTGCATGACTAGACCCATCCGTGTCGCCGTCGTCGACGATCATCCCCTTTTCAGAGAAGGCGTTCGTCAGGCGTTGATGCGTGCGCCAGGGATCAAGGTCGTCGGGCAGGGGGCCAGCGGGCGGGACGCGCAGGCTATTGCGGCTTCCGAGGCTCCCGACATCATCCTGATGGATCTCAATATGCCCGGCGGGGGCGTGGAGACGGCTATGCAGATCGCCAAGGAGCACCCTGACATCAAGATTGCTTTTCTCACAGTATCAGAATGCGCGGCTGATGTTGCCGCGGCCGTGGACTGCGGAGCGAAGGGCTACATTCTGAAAGGACTTGGCGGCGCCGAGCTCATTCGGATCGTGCGGGCACTTCACGGTGGAGAATCCTATATCGCCCCATCACTTGCCGCGCACATCTTGCGGCAACTCCGCCGTCCAGAGCCGCCCACGACCGTCAAGGCCCCGGAACCGGAGCTCACGGGCCGCGAGGAAGAGATTCTCAGCTGCGTTTCTGAAGGAATGACCAACAAGGAAATCGGTCGCCGTCTGCTCATCAGCGACAAGACCGTCAAGCACCACATGGGCCAGATCATGAGTAAGCTGCAAGTGCGCAATCGCGTCGAGGCAGCGCTAAAGCGCCGTCGGGAGTAGTACGATCAGGCTGATGAGCCCCTACAGCGGTGACTTCACCTCACAACATCCGCGCGTCACGGACGTGCAGGTTCTCGATATTGATCGAAGTCTGCAGGAGCGAATTCGTTGGCGAGGACTAAGTATTCTTGCTCGAGCGATTGCGCGAAATTTCGTAAGGGGAGCAATGGCGAGCGAGGTCTGAGGTGGCTCCACAGTTTCGGACGGTTGGATGAGTGGATTGTCTGCCTGACGGCTCGCACGGTTGTGCGAGCGAATCAGGAGCGAAGATGACGAAGCGAACCCGCCGGAACCACTCGCCGGACTT
>JBFWQN010000066.1:0-15134 GCA_050249405.1 Hyphomicrobiaceae bacterium
CGGGGATCATGTCGATGCTTCGCCGCTTGGGCGTCGCTCGTCTCACGGCCGTCGCCGTCGGGCTTCTCGCGGTCGGCGGTCTCGCGATGATGCTGTCAGGTCCCGGCCTCGGCCCCCTGCGTATGTGAATTGCAGTCTGCGGCGAGTTTCCAGCAACTGTTGCCCTTCCGCCACGAAGTGGACGGGCGACGCCTCTTTTGAGCCACAAACGGGTACCAACTTGAGCATCGTGCAGACCACTCGGCAGGCCGCCGGGAGGAGGACTTTTGCTTACCCATGGCGCTCTGACGAGTCGTGGCGACGTGGTGCACAATGGGTTTCCCGCTGCGCGGCGACGTTTTTCGCCGGCGTCGAGGGAGGAGCGGGGCATCGAGTAACGGAAACTCGGAATGGGCACGGCAGCTCGCGACATGACTTGGCCCACGGCTTCGGCCACCTCGGTCAATGTCGACACCGCTCTCGCGCCTCGACCGATCCGGCTCGCTCGCACGAACGTGATTAATTATATGAATCAAAAAGTTGAACAGGCACGCTCAGCTCCCATATTGCAAGGTGTATCGGCCTCTTCCGAGCAGGATGCCGACGGGGCGGGAGTTGGAGTGATGCCGGACGGATCGGCAGTGCCGTCGCTGGAGCGGTCGTCGATGCTGGCGGAAAGGCGGAATGTGCTCGTGCATGCACTGGGAAAAGCGGCCGGCGGCTTGATGCTCGCAATGGCCCTCGCGTTGGGCACCCCGGCTGGGCCAGCTTCGGCGCGTGACGCCCTGAAGTTCGTCTCGCCCGAGGCTGCCCTCGAGCACGGTCTCGGCGCCTATAGGTCGGGGTTCTACAAGCTCGCCGAGCAGGCGCTGACCTACGCCGCCGAGCGCGGCAACCTGCTCGGCCGGTACAATCTTGCTCGCCTCTATGCCGATCCCTCGGCGCCGTTCACCGACCACCCGAAGGCGTACGAGCTTTATCGCGGCATCGTCGAGGAGCACGCGGCCCGAATCGACGTGGACGACGATCCTCGCGCCCGCTACGTCGGCAAGTCGCTGACGGCGCTCGCCGGCTACGTCTTGCGAGGCATCCCCGCGATTGGGCTCAATCCCAACCCTGAGCGGGCGGCAGGCTATCTGCAGGAGGCCGCGACATTCTTCCGTGATCAGGATGCCCAGTTCGAGCTCGCCAAGCTTTACATCACGGGCGAGGGCGTCGAGGTGAATCATCGCCAGGCGACCAGCCGTCTGTCCACGCTCGCCCAGTCGGGGCATGCGGGTGCCCAGGCCTTCCTGGCCGATCTCTACTGGCGCTCGAAGGGCGGCCTGCCTCGCGACGAAGGCCGCGCCCTGGCCCTGATCACTCTCGCCGTCGAGAATGCCCCCTCCCACGAGCGGATTTGGATAGAGGACATTTACCACAGCATCTTCTGCGGCATGTCGGCGGGCGTACGGCGCGAGGCCGAGGGGCTCATTGCATCGTTCCGCCACCGCTATGCGCCGCGTCCCGGCACCGAGCCGCAGGAGATGGTCGGCCTCACCTCACGCCCGGTGCGCACGTGCGCCGACGGAACGCCGCTTCCGGCCCTCCCGCGCGAGAGCAGGGCCGAGACTGCACCGGTCGCACGCAACTCGCTCGCCGGCCCTGCGGGCGACATTCGCCAGGGCGGCGTCCTCGGCGTCGGCAGCTTCGATCGCCCGAGGCGCTGAAGCAGCCGGCTTCGAGGGTCTGCCGGAGACGTGGACCGGCCCAGGCCGCTGCCGCTCGCGGACGCCGATGGAGCGGCTGCGGGCACACCTCACATATCGAGCTCGACCCACACCGGCGTGTGATCCGAGGGCTTCTCCCAGCCGCGCGGCGTCCGGTCCACCCCGGCCGTCACCAGTCGGTCGGCCGCCTGGGGCGACAGCAGCAGGTGATCGATGCGAATGCCGTTGTCCTTCTGCCAGGCGCCGGCCTGGTAATCCCAGAACGTGTAGACCCCCGGACCGGGAGCCACGGCGCGCACCGCGTCCGTCAGGCCGAGTCCCAGCAACCGCCGCCACGCGCGACGCGATTGCGGCTGGAAGAGCGCGTCCTCGGTCCACGCTTGCGGTGTCTTGGCGTCCGACGGCTCGGGGATGATGTTGTAGTCGCCGCAGAGCACCAGTGGCTCCTCGTAGGCGAGCAGCGAGCGGGCGTGCGCCTCGAGACGGTCCAGCCACGCGAGCTTGTAGGTGAATTTTTCGGTGCCGATCGGATTGCCGTTGGGCAGATACAGCCCGCCCACGCGCACGATGCGGTTGCCCGCCGGCACCACGGCCTCGATGTAGCGCGATTGCACGTCCCCGTCGTCGCCGGGCAGCCCACGGCGCACGTCCTCGAGCGGCAGCTTCGACAGGATGGCGACGCCGTTGAACCCCTTCTGCCCGTGCACCGCCACGTTGTAGCCGAGCCCTCCGATCTCGAGGGCCGGAAATCCCTCGTCGACAGTCTTGATCTCCTGCAGGCAGACGACGTCCGGCTCGAATGCCTTCAGCCACGTCAGCAGCGAGTCCGGTCGCGCCTTGACGCCATTGATGTTCCACGTCGCGATGCGCATGCTGCCGTCCCTTCGCCGTCCGCCCGGTCGGGCCCCTTGGCGCCCAGATCGGCAGTGCCGTGGTCGGCTGTCAACGGCCGACGTTGCCGGGCAGCAGCATTTTGACGGGGCTTTCCCGAGCCAGCTTTCGACGCAGGCAATTGCGCAGCAGCCGCGATCTGCGCCAGCATGGGCCAGCTCGTCCAATAGCCCCCGAGGAGCACGCCTCATGCCCATCACCGTCCGCCAGCTGCATCCCCTGTTCATGGGCGAGGTTTCGGGTGTCGACCTGCGCCAGATCGACGACGCCGACCGGCAGGCGATCGACGAGGCGATCGATCGCTACGCCGTGCTCGTCTTTCACGGACAGTCGCTCGATGACGACCAGCTCCTGGCCCTCGGCCGGCGCTTCGGCACCATCGCGGCCCCGCGCAACCATCGCGTCGAGCGCCGCCTGAAGCACGCCGAGCTTGCCGACATCTCCAACCTCGACGCCAGGAACGATTTCCGCAATCGGGACGACCATCGCCGTCTGGATGCGCTCGGCAACCAGCTGTGGCATTCCGATGCCTCGTTCCGGCCGATCTCGGGCGCGCTGTCGATGCTCTATGCGCACATCGTGCCGCCCAAAGGAGGAGACACCGAGTTCGCCGACCTCCGTGCCGCCTACGACGCTCTCGACACCGAGACACGAGCCGCGATCGACGGGCTCGTCGCGGTCCATTCGATCTTCCATTCGCGCGGCCAGCTCGGCCACACCGACTACACCGAGGCGGAGCGCAAGGCATTGCCGGACGTGCGCCATCCGGTCGTGCGCACGCATCCTGGCTCGAGGCGCAAGACGCTTTATCTCGGCTCGCATGCCTCGCACATCGCAGGCTGGCCCATGCCCGAGGGACGGCTCCTGATCCGCGACCTGATGGAGCATGCGACACGTGAGCGCTTCACCTATGCCCACAAGTGGCAGCCCGGCGACCTCGTCATCTGGGACAACCGCTGCACCCTTCACCGCGGCCGGCCCTTCCCCGACGCCGAGCACAAGCGCGACCTGCGCCGCGTCACCACTCAGGACATGGCCTCGGTCGACGATAATCCGGAGCTGGTGCGCGAGATGGGGCTCCTCGCCTCCTGACGTGCCGCCGCGCCGTCACGGCTTGGCGAGAGCGAGCGTCGCGAGCACCAGCGTCGAATCCTCCGGATCGCTCGCGATGACGAACCCCAGCCCGCGGCACATCTCGATCATCGTCGAGTTCTCGCGCAGCACGTGACCGAAGATTTCGGCGAGGCCGGCGGAGCGGGCATAGGCGATCAGCTGGCGCATCAGCGCCCAGCCGATGCCCCGGCCCTTGAGATCCGATCGCACCAGCACGGCATACTCGCCGCGCTCGAAGTCGGGGTCCGCCACGAAGCGTGCGACCCCGAGAAGCTCGTCGCTCTTTTCTGCCAGCGCGACGAAGGCCATCTCACGCGCATAGTCGATCTGCGTGAGCCGCGCGACGAAGGCATGCGTCAGCTCCGATTTCGCCGAGAAGAAGCGCAGCCGGGTGTCGGCAGGCGTCACGAGAGCGAAAAAGGCCTCGTAGAGCCGCTCGTCGTCGGGCCTGATGGGTCGCAGCCTGACGCGCCCGACCGAGCCCGCCTCCACGCTCGCCTCCCACTCGCTCGGGTACGGACGGATGGCGAGCGGCACGCGCGGCGTCTGCGCCTCGTCGGCGACGCGAATGCGGGCATCGAGGGCGAGCACGCCGTTCTCGTCGGCGAGCAGAGGATTGATGTCGATCTCGCGGATTTCCGGATGGCGGGCGACGAGATAGCCGAGCCGCACCAGCGTCAGGGCGATCGCCTCGATATCGGCTCGCGGCCGGTCTCGATAGCCTTCGAGCAGGTGCCAGACCCGCGTTTGCCGCATCAGATCACGCGCAAGGACGAGATCGAGCGGCGGCAGCGCGTGTGCCACGTCGCTCGCGACCTCCACGGAGACGCCGCCCGCGCCGAACATCAGGAGAGGTCCGAACGTCGGGTCCTCATTCATGCCGAGAATGAGCTCGTGCGCGCGTGGCCGGCGCACGAACGGCTGCACGGTGAAACCGTCGATTCTCGCGTCCGGCACGACCGACCGCGCACGCGCGAGCATGGCGATTGCGGCCGATTCCACGGCCTCAGGAGTTTCCAGCCCGAGACGTACGCCGCCGACGTCCGACTTGTGCGTGATGTCCTTCGACAGGATCTTGAGGGCGACCGCCTTGTGCTGCGCGATCATTCCAGCCGCGATCGTGCGCGCCATCTCCGGGGTTTCCGCGACCGAGGTCTCCACCACGGGAATATCGTAGGCGTGAAGCACAGCCTTGGCCTCGGGCTCCGTCAGCATGCGCGGGCCCGACGCCAGCGCCTCGCGGATCACGCGGCCCGCCGTCTCGCTGGGCTGGAAGACCCCCTCCGGCAGCGAGGGCGGTGTCGCCATCAGCTCGCGCTGCGCGCGCCGATAGCGCACCAGGGTCGCGAACCCGTCGACGGCCTCTGCCGGCGTATCGAATGTCGGCAGGCCCGCCGCCGTCATGAGCTGGCGCGACTCGACCGCTGACGCCGAGCCGAGCCAGCAGGTGATCACCGGCTTGGTCGGCATTTGTCCGGCCGTTCGGATCGCCAGCGCCTCGACGACCGCGCGCGCGGCGTCCACGCTCGGCGTGAGTGCCGTCGGGCAGTTCATGACGAGCAGCGCATCGATGCCCGGATCATCGAGGGCCGCCTCGAGCGCCGCGCGGTAGCGGTCGGGCCCGGCGTCGCCGATGATGTCGACGGGGTTGCCCCGCGACCAGGTCGCGGGCAGCGCCTGGTCGAGCCGTGCCAGCGTTTGCGGCGACAGCGCACCGAGGTTCAGGTCGAGATCCGCGACGCGGTCGGCCGCGAGCACACCCGCGCCGCCGCCGTTGGTGATGATGCCGAGCCGGTCGTCGCCGAGCGGAATCGATTTCGAGAGGATTTCCGCCGCCTCGAACAGGTCCAGCAGCTCGTTGACACGCACGAGGCCGGCCCTGCGGAACGCGGCCTCGAAAGCGGCATCGGCGCCGGCCAGCGCGCCCGTATGTGAAAGGGCCGCCTTCGCGCCGGTGGCATGACGCCCGGCCTTGATGACGACCACCGGCTTGGTGCGCGCGGCGCGGCGCGCGGCCGACATGAACTTCGGCGCGGCGCGCAGGCTCTCCATGTAGAGCAGGATCGCGCGGCAGGTGCCGTCGGCCGCGAGGTGGTCGAGCAGGTCCCCGAAATCGACGTCGGCCATGTCGCCGATTGATATGACGTGCGAGAAGCCGACGCCGCGGCTTTCCGCCCAGTCCACGATGCCGGTGACGAGCGCGCCGGACTGCGACACGAACGCGAGGTGCCCCGGACGCGGCGCAATGTGCGAGAAGCTCGCGTCGAGACCCAGCGGCGGCAGCATCAATCCCAGGCAATTTGGCCCCTGGATGCGCAGGAGGTGCGGCCGCGCTGCATCGAGCATGGCCTGCCGGATATCGCCTCTCACGCCTGCGCTGATGACGACGGCCGCGCGGCAGCCCTTGGCGCCGAGCTCGCCGATGAGGCCAGGAATGGTCGCGGGAGGCGTCGCGATGACGGCGAGATCGGGCGGCTCGGGCAGCTCCGCAATGGACGGGTAGCACCGCTCGCCGGCGATCTCTCCGCCTTTCGGATTGACCAGATAGAGCGGCCCCTTGAACCCGGCGCGCGTCAGATTGCGCGCCAGCAGATTGCCGATGGCCCCGGCCCTTTCGCTGGCGCCCACCAGCACGACCGAGGCAGGGCTCAGCAGGTAGCGAAGATTGCGGACCGTCATCGACTCCTCCCGCTCGGCGGCCGTGCCCTCGGGGATGGGCCACCGGATCCTAGGGCATTAGACGGCGCCCATGTCGTCTGCAATACGCCGAGGCGCCCGCAAATCGGACAGTCCGGCGACGTCCCGTTTCCTTCCGGCTCAGCGGTTGTCTTGTTTCGTTGGCTCCCGAACGGTGATGCGCGTGCCGTCGAGAACCCGGTCGCTCGGATAGACGATCACCCGGTCTCCCGCGGCAAGACCGTCGAGCACCTCTGCCTCCACTGCGTTCTTCTGCCCGAGACGCAGCCGCGTCAGCCGCGCCCGTCCTCCCTCGATCCTGTAGGCGGACCAGACCCGCTGATGCCGGAACAGCGCGCCGATCGGCACCTTGACCACATAGTCGGCCTGCCAGGTGCGGATGCGCGCGAAGACGCGGAACTCGAGTCCCAGGCGATGGCGCGCCCGGCTTTCCTGATCGAGATCCACGATGACGCGCACGCGCTGCTCCTCGATGCCGAGGGCCGACACCTTGGTGAAACCCGCCGTCTCGATGCGCGTGACGGTGCCGGTGAGCTCCTCCCCGCCCCCCCACCCGACGATGTCGACGTGCGCGCCCTCTGCCACTTTCACCGCATCCGTCGAAAGCAACTCGACGACGATCTCGATCGCGCGCGGATCTCCCACCTCGGCGAGCGGCGTGCCTGCCGGCACCACCTGCTCGCTCACCTGATGCACGCGCAGGACGCGGCCCGTCACGGGTGAATGAACCTCCACGCAACAGCCGGCCTGCGTCGCCCCTCCCACCGTCTCGTCGTCCGGCGAGATCAGTCGCGCATTGGCACTCTCGAGCTGGCGGCGCCGCACAACCACATTGGCCTCGGCCTTCTCGACGGCGGCTCGCGCCACGGCCGCCTGATGCTGAGCCTGCTCGAGTTGCCGCTCGGACGCGGCCTTCGTCGCCACCAGCGTCTGCGCCCGCTTGGCCTCGGCCTCGGCGAAACGCAGGTCGGCGCGCGCCTGCTCGAGCTCGGCCTCGGAGAGACGCACGGCCGCCTCGGCCGCCTTGGCCGTCGCCGTCGCCTCGATACGCGTACGCACATCGAGAAACGGCGGCTGCGACGGCTGCAGCAGCGCGACCAGCGTCTTGCCCTTCGTCACCGGATCGCCGGCGAGCAGCGGCGAGCGGAGCACGATCCCCGACTGCGGCGCCGAGACGACGAAGACGTCCTTGATCCGCGTCTTCCCCTCTTCCTCGATCGCGACCGTCATCGGCCCGGACGTCACCGCCGCGGCATCGACACCGACGGCCTTCGGCCAGAGCGCCCATCCCGCGAGCAGCACCGCGGCCGCACCGGCAATCACCCACACCAGCAGGCCGCGCCGGGATTTCGCGCCTTTCGTCTCCCCCCCGCTCGCTGCCGCCGCCATGCCTTACTCCCTGGTTTTCAGGACCGCGACGAGGTCCAGCCGCTCGATGCGCCGTCGCACGACGGCCGCCGAGGCCACCGCCGATACGATGGTCACGAGACTCGCCTTGGCATAGGTCGCCGTCTCGATCACGAACGGCGTCGAATAGAGATCGCTCGAGAAGCTTTGCACCGTGATCCAGGCGAGCCAGGTGCCGATCAGCCAGCCGAGCGGCTGTGCCAGCAGCGTGAGCAGTCCGAGCTCGGTGAAGAGCACCCGCGCCACCTCGCCCTTGCGAAAGCCCAGCACACGCAGGCTCGCCAGATCGCGGGCGCGCTCCGAGAGCTGGATGCGCGCGCTGTTGTAGACCACGCCGAATGCCACGACGACGGCGAGGCCGATATAGATCGAGGTCATCATGTTGATGTTCTCGGCGAGCGTCGCCCGGAAGCGGGCGAGGGCGCTACGCTGCAGCTCGATCGAGGCGATGCGCGGCGTGCGCTTGATCTCACGGAAGAGGTCGCGCTCGCGGCCGGTGTCGTAGGCGATGTCGACGCCACTGACGAGCCGGCCCTCGCGCAGCAGCGCATTCAGGCGGTCGATGCGCATGAGGGCGACGAGGCCGATGTAGGATTCGATCACGTCGGCGATGCGCACCCACTGCGTTCCCCGCCGGCCGTCCAGCAATTCCACCTCCACGAGATCGCCGCGCCGAAGCCCCAGCACCTCCGCCAGCCGCCGGTTCACGACGAGGCCATCGTCCGGAACCGCCACCGGCTGGAGCGCCAGATCCAGCTGCCGGGTCAGCAGCGTCCCCTCGGGCTTGCCCGTCAGCGACACGCGCCGCGACAGGTTGCCGTTCCGCAGCCGCGCGTCCGCATGCCGGAACGGCTCCACCCGCAGCACGCCGGGCAGGTGCCGCACATCCTGGACGATCCGCTCGCCGGCCTCGTCGGGAAAGTTCAGCGACGCGTCCTGGCGCTGGCTGCGGAAGAACGTCGCGTCGATCATCGCCTCCACCGCATCGAAGGCGAACAGCGAGACGATCAGCAGCCCGACGGCAAGCGCGAGCCCGAGGCTCGTGAGCAGCGCACGCACCGGATATCGCGCCATGTTGCGCAGCGACATGATCGTCATCTGCGACACACCGCGATAGAGGCCACCGGCCTCTCCGGGCAGTCGCGTGTAGCGTTGCGGCGAGGGCGGACGCATGGCGACGGCGGCCGGCATCCGGAGCGCAGAAAGCGTGGCACGCAGCGCGCCCGCGAGCGCCGCGCCGAGAGAAAGTCCTGCCGCCACGACGTAGAGATCGCTGTCGCGCTCGAAAACCAGGAACGGAAACTGGAAGAAATTGCCATAGAGCCGCGTGAGCGCCGCCCCGAGCCACGTGCCGAGCGCGAAGCCGACGGCGATGCCGACCACCGCGATCACGCCGACGAGCTTCATGTAGTGGGCGCCGATGGCGCGCCGCGTGTAGCCGAGCGCCTTGATGAGGCCGATCTGCTCGCGCTCGAGCGCGATGAGCCGCGTCAGCGTCATGTTGAGGAGAAACGCCGATACGAGCAGGAAGACGGGCGGAATGACCCGGCTCAGCGCCGCGAGCTGGCGCAACTCGGCATCGAGAAAGGCGTGGCTGATCTGGTCCGCACGTCCATGCGCGCCCGTCCCGCCATAGCGCGCCAGCAGGTCGTCGATGCGCCGGATCACCTCGGTCTCGTTGGCACCGGCGGCAAGCTTGACGCTCACGGAATTGCACGCCCCATCGAGCCCGAATGCGGCCTCGAGCACGCTTTCCGACATCCAGAGCACTGCGAACCGCCGGTAGTCGGGCATCAGGTCACCAGGCCCGATCGCATAGATGTGCTCGGGCGAAAGCGCGATGCCGACGATCGTGAGCAGCCGCTTGCGCCCTTCGAGGATGGCGTGGAAATGGTCCCCGATGTGGAAGGCGTGGGCGTTGGCGAACGCCTCGTTGACCATGACCTCGCCCGTGGCGCCGGCCTCGGGCACTCGCCCTGCCCGCACATAGGGCCGGTTCAGCATCGGCGGGCGATGGTCGGGAAGCGATTGGACAAGGCCCGTTGCAGGCTCGGCCATGCCATCGATATCGAGCACCGCGTGGCGCGCGATGCGAGCCTCCGCGATGGCGACGCCGGGCATCTCGCGGATACGGCCCTCGATCCATCTCGGTGCCCGCTTCATCCCGACGAAGACGTCGGCGAACGCATGCTCCGCGTAATAGAGGCGGCGCGTCTCCTCGAGCGAGCGCGACGCGCCGATCGCGAGGATCAGCGTGGCGACGCCGGAGGCGAGCACCAGCGCAATGGCGAGCGCCTGCGGCCAGATGCGCACGAGATCGCGCACGAGCTTGGCGTCGAGCGCCGAAAGGCTCGGCATCATGCGCATGGCGGGCTCCGGGCGTTGCTCACCAGCTCACCTCCGACGGCTCGATGCGTGTCGGGTTGGCGCGCGTCTCGGCAATGCGTCCGTCGGCGAACAGGCAGACCCGGTGCGCGATGCCCTGGATCGCCGCGTTGTGCGTGATGATGGCCGTCGTGGTCCCGAGCTCGCGGTTGACGGAGACGATCGCCTCCAGCACCCGGATGCCCGTGTGGCTGTCGAGCGCGCCCGTCGGCTCGTCGCAGAGCAGAACCTCAGGCCGCTTGGCGATGGCCCGCGCGATGGCGACCCTTTGCTGCTCGCCGCCGGAGAGCTCGGCTGGGAAATGGTCCATCCGAGGCCCGAGGCCGACCAGCTCCAGCGCCTCCGCCGGCGTCATCGGATTGTCGGCGATCTCGGTGACCAGGGCCACGTTCTCGCGCGCGGTCAGCGACGGTATCAGGTTGTAGAACTGGAAAACGAAGCCGACGTAGCGGCGCCGGTACTCGGTGAGTGCCCGCTCGTCGAGCTGCGTGAGGTCGAGATGCTTGAAGCGGCACACCCCCGCCGTGGCGCGGTCGAGGCCCCCGAGAATATTGAGCAGCGTCGACTTGCCCGAGCCGGACGGACCGAGCAGCACCACGAGCTCGCCCGCAAAGAGCTCGAGATCGACGCCGTTGAGCGCGCGCACCTCGACCTCTCCCATCCGGTAGACTTTGGTCAGATCCTGGGCCTTGAACACGACATCCGACATCGGCCCTCGCTCTGCGGCCTGGCCACCGCACCGTAGTGGGGAAGCTGGCGCGCCCCTTGCGGCCGGTCAAGGCGGTGGCTCGGAGTTTCTCCGAGGCTCGCGGCGATCCGCGGCCGGTCTCCCGCTGCCGCGGCATCGTCAATCGAGCCTCGGAGAGCGACATGGTCGAAAGATCGCACACGGCAGGATGGCTGCCGTCCGTGACCGGCGCGGTGAAAGCGGCCGGCGAGCGCATCGCGGGATGGTTCGCGCCCCGCTCGGACGCTTCTGTTTCCGCCGAGACCTATCAGATCAGCCTGGAGCTGCCCGGCTGCCGCGTCGAGGATATCGACATCTCGATCCACGACGGTGCCATGATCGTCTCGGGCGAGAAGCGTTTCGAGCAGTCGGAGCAGGGTGAGAGCTACTTCTTCTCCGAGCGGGAGTACGGCGCCTTCCAGCGCTCGTTCCGCCTGCCGGCCGACGCCCGCGCCGACGCCATTGTCGCCGATTTCAAGGACGGCCTCCTGAAGATCACCATCCCCAAGGTCACGGCCGCCACCCGCGAGCAGCGCAAGATCGCGATCAGGTCGGAGTGACGTGGAGGTCGGGGGGAGCAGGGGACCCGCCCCCTGCTCCGCGCCAATCGCCTACGCTGGCGGCAGCGGGAACCTCGCCTTCGAATCGAGAAAGCGGTCGAGCACGTTCTTCAGGATCGTCGAGCAGTCGTTGTCGAATGCGTTGGTCGGCAGCGATCCGCAGAACGTGATCGAGCCCGTCGAGAACACCGCGCCATCGTTCGGTGCCTCGAAGAACGTGAGATCGGCGTGGATCAGCTCCGCGGGCTTCTTCCCCGGAATGGTTGTGAGGTGCGTGAGCTGCTCCTCCGGCACCAGCACCCACGGCGCCTCGGGCTCGTGGCCCTCGGATCGCGCCAGCACCACGGCATGCGACGGTGTTCCGAGGCGGATGTCCGTGCGGTCGAGCTCGAAGCCCGCCGCGCCGTGGCCCGAAAGACCGTGACCGCCGAACGTGTCGCCGGTGACACCCTCCAGGATCCACGCCGCGCGCGACGACCGGCCCTCCGGCTGCACGCGGTAGTGATTGCCGACGAAGTTGCCCTGCGCCGTGAAGCCGACGCCGCACAGGTTCTGCGGAGGCCGGCCGTTGCGCCGCCATAGGCCGCCGTACTCGCCGTCGAAGGCGTTGTAGTACTCGCCCGCCTCGGCCGCCCAGGCACGGATGCCGCCCTCGCCGCGCCTGATCTCGATGGCGGCCTCCAGCTCCTTGTGTCGCGCCACCTTCCAGTAGAAGCCGTTGCCGCCGAGGTACATGAAGCGCCCGCCCCCGTCGCGGTAGGCCTCGAGGGCGTCGAGCATCGCCGGCGTGTGGTACTCGGGATGCGAGCCTGTCATCACCACGCGGTACGGGCGGAGCAGCTCCACGCCTTCCTCGTCCAGCTCCCTGTCGGTGATGACGTCGTAGCTGTAGCCCTTCGCCTCGAGCCACGCGATCAGGTGCGTGTCGGCCGGAAAATGCCGGAGCCCCGAGCCGCGGATCTTCTCGTCCGGGTACGTGATGTAGCCCGACCGCATGGTCAGCATCGGACGCAGCCACGAGGCGTGGCAGATGCCGCTGCCGTCGGTGTGATAGTTGTAGGTCGACCAGCCGTACTCGGGGTGATCGTAGGCATTGGCCTTGTAGGCGCCCCATTCAGCCGCCTGCTTGTTCCATAGCTCACGCCACCAGCCGGTGCGCGCCTCGGGCCGGGCGTGATTGTGGTAGACGGTGTAGGTGAAGGTCGACATCAGCACGCAGACGTCTGCGGTCTTCTTCCCCTTGGGCGGCAGCACGAAGAACGGGATGTTCTCCTCGTGCTCGCCGGCCTTGAGCCGCACCGCATAGACGCCCGAGCGAGTGCCGGCGGGAACCTCCCACGAGAAGTCGGTCTGCCAGCCGCAGTCGTAGAGGTCGTCCTCGTGGAAGTGGATGGCACCGTACTCGGCGGGCGCATGCCGGAAGCACATCTCGCGACCGCTCCAGCTCGCGCCGGTCATGGCCCGCGCCGGAAGACTGACGAGCCGGCCGTGGAGCCCGTGCGGACCAATATCGGTCACCGTCAGCGTGTCGAAATCGCGCCCGAGATCCCAGCGTGCGACGAGGCCATCGGCCCCCGCGCCAGCCGCGAGCGCCGCCTCGACGCCGTCACCCTCGAGGTGCCGCGAATAGATGGCCGGCGCCTCGATCTTGCCGTTGAAATGCCCCCGGACCGGGTGCCCGCCGAGCGCACCGATGAGCCAGGGCATGGTCGCGGGCGGCAGCGCGTCCGCCCCCGGTGCAACCGACGTCTCCGCCGTGCTCCATCGGCCCTGAAGCTTGCCGCGCGCCAGCCGCCCCTGCCCGACGGTGAGCTTGCGCGTGACCGGATCCCAACTGGCCCAGATCCGGTACCAGTGTCGGTTCTCGAGCGGCACCCGCGTCTTGACCCGTGTCGTGCCGAGAATGGCCTCGGCGCTGCCGTCCTCGCCGAGTGCCAGCGCAAAGCCGACGCGCGTCGCCGGCTCGTCGGCCGCCAGAATGCCTTGCCGTCGGCCATTTCCCGGCGTTGTCGGCCAGACGGTTGCCACAAAAGTGATGCCGCCGCTGCCTGCCAGATCGCGTCCCTTCTCGATCAGCGCATAGGAGCCCTGGTGCACCGGCTGGTTGCGGCAGGGATAGCTTCCGGCCAGCGAGGCCTTTACCTCGTGCTCGACGATGCCTGGGCCTTTCGGATTGGCGTCGCCCGAGACGACGCGCACCAGCCGCGCCGTATAGCTGCCTTCGACTTGTGCCGAGACCTTGAAGCCGATCCTCTCGCCCGGGCGGACGGACAGGCGGTCGGCATAGCCGGCGATAGGCAGCATGACGGTTTCCCTCGATCGATGACGTTCCGACCAGTCCGTCCCAGATCTCCCCGTCCGTCAAGGGCGCGCACGAGGGACACGCGAGCCGAGAGGCACAGGCCGCTCGACCGGCCCCGGCAGCCCCGCAACCGGAATGCAACACCCTCACCAAACTGGCTCCCGATGCCTTGCCGCGAGCTCCACGCGCCGTTAGGGAATTCGTGCGTAATCTGTCGCAGGGATGCTGCTGTCGCCGCTCGCTCGGGTGGATACGTGCCTCGCCGGCCTGCGGGCATCCGGCAGGTCCGACTGGGGATCGGCGGGAAGCTCGCTCGGAAAGCTCTGTGCAGAAGTTCAGCCACGCTGTCTTGCGCTCCCTGGCGCTGCTCCTCTCGTTCGCGCTCATGGCGTGCACGGCCTCGGCCGAGCCACCTCGGCCACCCGTCGCGCGGCATTTGCCGTCTGCCGCGATGGAGGCCGTGAAGCAGCAGCTCGAGCAGGCATCGGTGGCGATCGTCGATGCGAGCGGGCACGTGATCGTGAGCCGCCGCCGGACAGGGGCACCCGCGGCCCCGTTGCCTGAGAGCGCCATCGTCGAGGCGATCCGCGATTCCGCTCCCAACGATGATCAGATCATCGCGCTCTGGAGCTTCCTGGCCGACGACGAGAACAGCGCCCTCGCGACACTGCCCATCGTGGAGGCGCTGACCCGCGCGACCCGGACGCCGCGTGCACGCGAGACGCTCTGGAGCGAGCTTTCGGAGCAGGCCCGCGCGCCCCAGAAACGTGGTCGAGGCGAGTCGCGCCGGTTGCTGGCTCTCTTCGAGCAGAACCGGCATCGGCTACTGCCGCTGCTGCCCAAAGTGCGCGAGACCGAGGGCGGCGGCGACGAGATGGCGCGCCTGATGACCTCGAGCCGGCTGTTCGGAGACGACATCTGGCAGAGCCTGAAGGACATGGTGTCGCGAAACCCCGGCGCGATCGCCCGGATGATCGAGCGCGAGCGCGGCCGTCCGGTGAAATGGGAGTTCCAGGGATTCGAGGGCATGATGCGCTGGAAGGATGCGCATCTGGTCTCTGGCGCCGGTCAGGCCCCACGCAATCTCGACGATCTCGACGCCGCGGGCGAGACCTTCGTCACCATCTTCAACGCGCTGCACTCGCTGGACGATTGGTACCGCTCGCAGATGCTGCGGGGCCTCGGGCCCGCCGAGCTGTTCAACGCCGTCGTCGGAGGCGAGCAGGAGCTCTACCGGCTCGGCACGTCCGGCTACCGGTCGTTCCTGCATCCCATCATTCTGAAAGGCATCAAGTCGGCGGGCTCGTTCGAGGCGTTCCTGGAGAAGGCAACGCCGGCCTGGGTCGGTGCGGGGATCGACCAGC
>JBFWQN010000067.1:0-15083 GCA_050249405.1 Hyphomicrobiaceae bacterium
CGAAAATGACCGGTTGCAGCGACATCGCCGTCGACGTCTCGCCCGACATGGCTGGGGCTCGGCTCGACCGCATGCTCGCAGCTGCGCTCCCCGATCGCTCACGCTCGCGGTTGCAGGCTTTGATACGGGAAGGCGCCGTCGTGCTCGGCGGGCGCGCGGTCGAGGATCCTGGCCACAAGGTCAAGCCGGGGGAGAGCTACAGGCTTGCCATCCCGGCGCCGCGCCCGGCTGAGCCCGCAGGCGAGGCAATTCCCCTGCGCGTCGTCTTCGAGGACGCACACGTGATCGTGGTCGACAAGCCGGCAGGGCTTGTGGTGCACCCTGCGGCCGGTCACGAGACGGGCACGCTGGTCAATGCGCTGATCGCTCATTGCGGGGAAAGCCTGTCGGGGATCGGCGGGGTTCGCCGGCCCGGCATCGTTCACCGGCTCGACAAGGACACGAGCGGCCTGCTGGTCGTCGCCAAGACGGATTTGGCGCACCAGTCCCTGGCCGAGCAATTCGCCTCGCACGGCGCCGATGGCCGGCTCGAGCGTCGCTATCTGGCCCTGGTGTGGGGCGGTCCGACACGGGCCCGCGCTACGATCGACGCGCCCCTAGCCCGCAGCCAAGCCAGCCGGACCAGGATAGCGGTCACGCGCGGCGAGACCGGGCGTCGGGCAGTGACCCACCTCGAGGTCGTTGAGCGGCTGGCGGGACTGGACGGCAAACCTCTGGCGAGTCTCGTGAAAGTCTCCCTCGAGACGGGTCGGACCCATCAGATCCGCGTCCACATGGCCCATGCGGGGCATCCCGTCATGGGTGACCCCACTTACGGCACGGGATTCAAATCGAGCGCGACGCGTCTCGGGCCTGGGGGCCAGGAAGCCCTGGTACGCCTCCACCGGCAGGCGCTACATGCGGCCGTTCTCGCGTTCGCGCATCCCGCGACGGGGCGATCGCTGCGCTTCGAGAGCCCGCTCCCCGGCGATTTTGCCGGTTTGCTCGAGAGCCTTCGACGGGAAGCGCCACCTCGCTCCAATGCCGCTGGCAAGCACCCGACGGAATCTCCCGCCCGGCGCCGTTGAATGGGATGCGACGGCGTTGCGACTCTGGATCGAATGAACCAGATGGTGGCTGTAAACGTATTGTCAAGCACAGCGCGCCACCGGTCTTGCACTGGACGCGCCGCGACACCATGTGTCTGCGCCGTGTCACGGGATCGGGAGAATCGCACACGTGATCGTGGTTTGTGATTGACGTTCAGAGGGTCTAGAGCTTGACCCTCGCTTTCTCGGCAATGACGCCAGGAAAGTAATTCGGCTCGCAGGGAGCAGCTCGCTGGCCTTCACATGGGGGCGACGGGGCTGAGTGCAAGATGGCAACCAAGGCTCTTCCGACACTTGCGGACGGAACCGGCGGCCTCGCGCGGTATCTCGAGGAGATCCGTCGTTTCCCGATGCTGGAGCCCGCCGAGGAATACATGCTCGCCAAACGCTGGCAGGAGCATCAGGACGCCGAGGCGGCGCAAAAGCTCGTTACGTCCCATCTCAGGCTGGTGGCTCGCATCGCGATGGGCTACCGCGGCTACGGCCTGCCCATCGGTGAGGTGATCTCCGAGGGCAATGTCGGCCTCATGCAGGCTGTGAAGCGCTTCGAGGCGGACCGCGGCTTCCGGCTCGCAACCTACGCGATGTGGTGGATCAGGGCGTCGATCCAGGAATACATCCTGCGCTCGTGGAGCCTCGTGAAGATGGGCACGACGGCCGCGCAAAAGAAGCTGTTCTTCAACCTGCGCCGCGTGAAGGGGCAGATCCAGGCACTCGAGGAGGGTGACCTGAAGCCGGATCAGGTGAAGCAGATCGCGACCAAGCTCGGCGTGCCCGAGGAGGACGTGATCTCGATGAACCGTCGCCTTTCGGGCGATGCGCCGCTCAACGCGCCAGTACGCAACGACGGCGAATCCGGCGAATGGCAGGATTGGCTGGTGGACGATAGCCCGAGCCAGGAGGACCGGCTGGCGGAGAGCGAGGAGCTGTCCCGACGCCGCTCCTATCTCGCGACCGCCATGAGCTCCCTTAACGACCGCGAGAAGCGTATTTTTGAGGCGCGGCGGCTGCGCGACGATCCGGCAACGCTGGAGGACTTGTCGACCGAGTTCGGCGTCAGTCGGGAGCGCATCCGTCAGATCGAGGTGCGAGCCTTCGAGAAAATCCAGAAAGCCGTGCAGAAGTCCGCCAAGGGCGACGAGATCCCGGCTCTCTGAGATGGCGACCTCGGCGACAGTGCCGAGTTGACGACGATCGGGCGCCCGGAACTCTTTTCCGGGCGCCTTTTTTTAAGGCGCAGCGAGCAGCGCCCGTTGCCCCTGAAACAAGCCGGAGGACCAAGCCTCCGGCCGTTCGGCACTCGGTCTCTCCCAACCGCTCAGTGGAGCGGCGGATAATAGTTGCGCGATTGCGCCCAGAACGCCACCCCGAGGACGACGCCGAATTGGCGGATGAACATTCCCAGCGGCGACCAGCCGGCAGGCGCGAATTGGCCGATGAACTGTCCGCCGCCAACCGCATCCATCTCGCTCGTCGACAGGGCACGCATTTCCATTGCATCGTTCTTGGTCATGATCTCTCTCCATCTTCAGGTTTGTTGTTGGCTTCTGCCCGGCAGCGGCTCCCGCAGCCGAGCCAGTGCACTTTATCTCATTTTCTGATCGTTGTTCATTTAATCTGCACGCGCAGCCGATCATGCTTTCGTGAAAGTGCTGGCCGGCACGTCGCGCGCCGGAACAAGGACGATGCGGAGGCTCGGCGCGGATACGGTTCCGCACTCGTCGTCCGGGCTGCTAGCGTGGACCGGCAAAGTGGTCGGCTGGAGGAGAGGCCAAATGGGAAAGCTCGACGGGCGGGTCGCCATCGTGACGGGTGCGAGCCGGGGCATCGGAGCGGAGATCGCCAGGCTGTTCGCGGGCGAGGGAGCGAAGGTCGTCTGCGCCGCGCGCACCCTCAACGAGGGTGACCACAGGATGCTGTCGGGCTCGCTCGCCGGAACGGTGGCCGACATCGAGACGGCGGGAGGACGGGCCATCGCCGTCGCGGTGGACGTGTCGAGCGAGAGCGATTGCGAGCGCCTTGTCGCCGCAGCGTCCGAGGCCTTCGGTACGCCCGACGTGCTCGTCAACAATGCCGCGCTCACCTACTATCGCAACATCGTCGACTACAACGTGAAGAACTGGAATCGGGCGTTTGCCGTCAACGTCCACGCCCCATTCATGCTGTCGCGTCTCGTGCTGCCGGGCATGATCAAGCTAGGCCGGGGCGCGATCGTGAACATTTCCTCGGGCTCGGCCATCGGTCCGGGGCGGGCGCCCTTCGAGGGGGCACGGCCGGTGAACGGCGGCACGATGTACGGGGCGACGAAGGCCGCGCTCGAGCGGCTCACGCAGGGGCTCGCGCAGGAGGTCCACGAGCACGGCATCGCGGTGACGGCCGTTTCCCCCTCGCAGGTGGTCGCGACGCCGGGCACCGTCTATCACAAGCTCGTCACCGGCATGGAGGACCCCCGCTCCGAGCCGCCGTCCTACATGGCGCGCGCCGCCCTGCTGCTGGCCAGCGAGCCGGCCGCCAAAGTCAACGGGCGCGTCACCTACAGCCAGCAACTGCTTGGCGAATATGGCCTGATCGACAAGCCAACCGGCCGCGGCGTGACGAGTAAAGGCTCCGGCTACTCGCAGATCTGATCCCCGGACTGCGGCCGACGATCGACCGCCGATGACTTGCGCGCACCTGTCCGGGAGATTCGTTCCGGGCAACGGCCAAGGTCGGCTGCACCAGGACGAGCCAGTCGGCATTCCAGACTTAAGCAAAATGGCTGAAATTAGAGATGCCTTTTATCGGCTGCCGCATGAGGGCGGTAAGTCTAACTCTCCCTTAGAGCCTCCGTGCGAGCCTCCTGGCGTGCGGAAGACATCGGCAGGCGTGCGGGACAGCGCCCTCCGATTGCCGACCGCGCTCATATTGGGTGCGATATGGGGGGGAGGACATGGCCAGCCAGATCCAGGTCACGGCGACCAAGGCGCCGCGTATCAACGGCACGATCGATGCCGATGTGATCGTCGGTCTCGACGGCTACCTGAACACGGTCTACGCGGGATACGGCAACGACACCGTGTACGGTGCGGCGGACGTGGACGTGCTTGTCGGCGAGGCCGGGAACGACGTCATCCACGGCCTCGATGGCGGCGACGCGATCTGGGGAGGTGGCGGCGACGACAAGCTCTATGGCGACGCCGGCAATGATGGCCTTGTCGGAGATGGCGGCAACGACACGCTCGACGGCGGCACCGGCGACGACACGATGATCGGCGGCACCGGCAACGACACGTACTACGTAGACAGCGTCAACGACGTCGTGACCGAGAGCGCGGGCGGCGGCTACGACACCGTCGTTGCCCGGGTCAGCTACACCCTGTCGAAGGAGGTGGAGCGGCTGGTGCTCGCTGGAACGACCAGCATCGATGCTACCGGAAACAGTCTGGCCAACGTCATCATCGGCAACGCCGGTGCCAACGTCATCGACGGCGGCCTCGGCGCCGACGCCATGACTGGCGGTGCCGGCAACGACACCTACATCGTCGACGACATCGGCGACGTCGTCGTGGAAAGTGCCGGCGGCGGCTACGACACGGTGCTCTCCTCGATCACCTACACCATCGGCGGCGAGATCGAACGGCTGACGCTGACCGGCACGGCCGGCATCGCTGGAACGGGCAACGCGGTCGCCAATCTCATCACGGGCAATTCCGGCGCCAACCGCCTCGACGGCGCGGAGGGCAACGATACGATGGAGGGCGGCGATGGCGCCGACTCGATCTATGGCGGCCTCGATGCCGACAGCCTCTCGGGCGGCCTCGGGAACGATCTGCTCGACGGCCAGACCGGCGCCGATACGCTCATAGGTGGTGACGGCGACGACTTCTTGAACGGTGGCGCCGACAACGACAGCTTGCTCGGCGGTGCCGGTGCCGATGCCGCATACGGCGGCGGCGGCAACGACAGCATCAAGGGCGAGGCTGGCAACGACATCCTGTTCGGTGACGGGGGAGAAGACACCCTCGACGGCGGTGCCGGCGCCGATACGCTCACCGGCGGCTCCGGCAACGACACCTATCTGGTCGACAGCACGACGGACGTCGTCGTCGAGTTGGCCGGCGAAGGCAACGACACGGTACTTTCGAGCACCGGCTTCACGCTCGGCGCCAACGTCGAGAACCTGACGCTCACGGGCAATGGCAGCGTCGCCGCCACCGGCAATGCGCTGGCGAACATTCTTACGGGGAATGCGGGCAACAACACGCTGAACGGGCTTGCCGGCGCCGATACGATGATCGGTGGCGCGGGTAACGACACCTACTTCGTGCACGACTCCGGCGATGTCGTCATCGAGGCCGCAGGCCAGGGCATCGACAAGGTCTATTCGGGCGTCAGCATCATTCTCGCGGACAACGTCGAGAACCTCGTGCTCACGGGCACGTCGGCGATCTCAGGGACCGGAAACGGTCAGGCGAACGCGATTTCCGGCAATGCCGCGAGCAATCTCGTCAACGGCGCCGACGGCAACGATACGATCGACGCCGGGGCCGGCAACGATACCGCCTACGGCGGCAATGGCGGCGATTCCATCGTGGGCGGGCTCGGCAACGATAATCTCGACGGCCAGGCCGGCGCCGACACGTTGATCGGCGGCGACGGCAACGATGGCCTCAACGGCGGCGCCGACGCCGACCTGCTCTTTGGCGGCAGCGGCGGCGACACGTTCTTCGGCGGCGGCGGCAACGACTGGATTTTCGGCGAGGACGGCAACGACACGATTTTCGGCGATGGCGGCGACGACATCATTCGCGGCGGTCGCGGCGACGACGTCCTGAAGGGTGGCGAGAAGCTCGCGATCGGACCCAAAGGCGCCAATACGTTCGTCTGGGAGCGCGCCGACATCGTGAACGGCGACGGCTCCGCGGCCGGAAAGGATCGCATCGTCGATTTCGGCACGGGCGACAAGCTCGACCTCAGCGCCATCCTTGGCGGTAGCGGCGCGAGCCTGTCCGCCGCGCTCCGCATCACGGACGGCGATACGGGCAGCACGGTTGCAGTCGACGTGGGCGGGGGGCAGTTCATGGACTTCGTCGTGCTCGACAATGTGCACGGTCTCAGCCTGACCACGCTCGTCCACGACTACATCCTGGTTTGAGCGAGCCTGGGTCCGAGCCAGCCGCTCTGGCCCGTCCACTCCTGCCGCGATGCCTGCTCGTGAGGCAGCGCTGCCGGTTGAACCATCAACAGGCAGTCGTGCGAATCACCTACGTTGCCTCCCGTGGTCGCGTTCGGCCACGTCCCGGCCGAGCCGATATGGCCCTGCCGCGGAGCCAAGTCCGCGTCGAGCCGCGGGGGTTACGTGCCCCGTGAGATCCAGGCAGACGAATGCTGGCATCGGGCCCCTGGGCCAACACTTGCAGCGCGACCGACCGGGCGGGTCGTCGCGTCGCCAGTGGCAGATGTCCGGCTGGCCTCGATCGAGTTGAACCCGCCCTACCCTGGCCATGCTCCGTCACCGACGCGCGTGCGGCACCGGACTGGAAGGCATTCGCCTTACCGGACCGGATTGCCGGCTTGTGCGGCGCGCGATCGCAATACATCGGCGAGCGGAGCAGGTCTCAACGACGATGGAGTGGTCCATGCAGACACGCCGTCATCCACGAGTTGAGCCAGTGACTGTCGTAATCGAGGACCGGACCCACCGGACCATCGCGCCCGACCCGCTGACCAGGAGGCTGCTCGTCCAACGTGCCAAACCGCTGGTCCCCCCAATACGGGGCTGATCCGCCATCAGCCGACGGGAGGTGCGATCCCAAGTCGGCCACGACGCAACGCCGGTCCCCATGGGGGCCGGCGTCTTGCATTCCGGCACCTCTCCCGCCTCCGGACGATCCCCCCGTTGCACGTCGCAAAGTTCGGCTATAGTGCCCGGCACGCCCGCCTCGAGGGCCTCATTTCCGGGAGGACACCTGATGTCGTCGGTCACGCTTACCGTCAACGGCCGCACCGTTTCGGCCGATGTCGATCCCAGGACACTGCTCGTCGATTTCCTGCGGAACAACCTGAGACTCACGGGAACTCATGTCGGCTGCGACACCAGCCAGTGCGGCGCCTGCGTCGTGCACGTCGACGGCCGCGCCATCAAGTCCTGCACCACCCTCGCGGTGTCGTGCGACGGCGCCAAGGTGACGACCATCGAGGGCATCTCGGCTGGCGGCCAGCTGCACCCGATGCAGGCGGCCTTCCGCGAGCATCACGCCTTGCAGTGCGGCTTCTGCACGCCGGGCATGATCATGGCCGGCATCGACATCGCCAACCGCAAGGGCGCCAAGCTCGACGAGGCGACCATTCGCGAGGAGCTCGACGGCAACATCTGCCGCTGCACGGGCTACCACAACATCGTCAAGGCCATCGAGACGGGCGCCGCCGGCATGGCCGGCATGAAGCAGGCCGCTGAATAAGAGCCGGCAGCTCCCGTAGAGAGGAAACACTCCATGACCGACCAGGGCATCGGCGCTTCCGTCAAGCGCAAGGAAGACCTCCGCTTCATCACCGGCAAGGGCCAATACGTCGACGATATCAATCGTCCGGGCCAGAGCTATGCCGTGTTCGTCCGCTCGCCGCACGCGCACGCCGAGATCGTCGGCATCGATACCGGGGACGCGCTGGCCATGCCGGGCGTGCTCGCCATCTACACCGGCCAGGACATCGCCGCCGACAAGGTCGGCGGGCTGATCTGCGGCTGGATGATCCATTCGAAGGACGGCTCGCCGATGAAGGCCGGGCCACACCCGGCGCTGGCGCAGGGCAAGGTCCGCTACGTGGGCGACCACGTGGCCGTGGTCATCGCCGAGACGCTGGCGCAGGCCAAGGACGCCGCCGAGAAAGTCGCCGTCGACTACAAGCCGCTGCCTGCCGCCGTCGATCTCGGCAAGGCGCAGGCCGCGGGACAGCCGCAGGTGCATGCGGAGGCGCCCAACAACACGGTCTACCAGTGGCACCTCGGCGACAAGGCAGCCGTCGACGCGGCCTTCGCCAAGGCCAAGCACGTGACCAAGCTCGACATCGTCAACAACCGGCTCGTGCCCAATGCGATGGAGCCCCGCGCGGCCATCGGCGAGTACGACAGCGGCATGGACCAGCTGACGCTCTGGACCACGAGCCAGAATCCCCACGTCGCCCGCCTCGTCCTCTCCGCGTTCGTCGGCATCGCGCCCGAGCACAAGCTGCGCGTCATCGCTCCGGACGTCGGCGGCGGCTTCGGCTCGAAGATCTTCATCTACGCCGAGGAGACGGTGTGCATCTGGGCCGCCAGGAAGGTCGGCCGGCCCGTGAAGTGGACTGCCGAGCGGTCCGAGTCCTTCTACGCCGACGCCCACGGGCGCGATCACGTCACGCATGCCGAGCTAGCGGTCGACGCCTCCGGCAAGATCCTGGCACTCCGCGCCGCGACCAAGGCCAACCTCGGCGCCTACCTGTCGACGTTCGCCTCGTCGGTGCCGACCTATCTCTACGCGCCGCTGCTCTCGGGCCAGTACGACATCCCCGCCATCTACTGCGAGGTCGACGGCGTCTACACCAACACCACGCCCGTCGATGCCTACCGCGGCGCCGGTCGGCCCGAGGCGACCTTCGTCGTCGAGCGGCTGGTCGAGGTGGCAGCCCGCGAGACTGGCCGTGATCCGGGCGAGTTCCGCCGGCAGAACTTCATAACCCAGTTCCCGCACCAGACGCCGGTCATCATGACCTACGACGCCGGCGACTATGCCGCCTGCCTCGACAAGGCACTGACGATGGCCGACTACGCGAGCTTCGGCCGCCGCAAGGCCGAGAGCGCCGCCAAGGGCAAGCTGAGGGGCATCGGCTTCTCGGCCTACATCGAGGCGTGTGGCATCGCTCCCTCGCGAGCCGTCGGATCGCTCGGCGCGGGCGTCGGCTTGTGGGAATCCGCCGAGATCCGCGTCAATCCGGTCGGCACCATCGAGGTTCTGACGGGCAGCCACAGTCACGGCCAGGGCCACGAGACGACGATGGCGCAGATCGTCTCCTCGAAGCTCGGCGTGCCGGTCGACAGCGTCTCCATCGTGCACGGCGACACCGACAAGGTGCAGATGGGCATGGGCACCTACGGCTCCCGCTCGGGCGCCGTCGGCGGCTCGGCCATCGTCAAGGCGGCGGAGAAGATCGTCGCCAAAGGCAAGCGCGTGGCCGCCGCCTGCATGGAGGTGCCGGAGGACCAGGTCGACTTCGACAACGGCGAGTTCTCGGCCCGCGGCACCAACAAGAAGATGACCTTCGGCGAGGTGGCGCTGCAGGCCTACGTCGCCCACAAGTTCGACCCGGAGCTGATCGAGCCCGGCCTCAAGGAGACGTCGTTCTACGACCCGAAGAACTTCACGTTCCCGTCGGGCGTGCACATCGCCGAGGTCGAGATCGACATGGCGACCGGCGTGACCAGGGTCGACCGCTGGACGGCGGTGGACGACTTCGGCGTGCTCATCAACCCGATGATCGTCGAGGGTCAGGTGCACGGCGGCATCGCGCAAGGCGTCGGCCAGGCGCTCCTCGAAGGAACCCGCTACGACGAGAACGGCCAGCTCGTGACGGCGAGCTTCATGGACTACTGCATGCCGCGTGCCTCGGACGTGCCGTCGTTCAATGTGGCGATGACCAACACGCCGTGCCCGTCGAACCCGCTCGGTGTGAAAGGTTGCGGCGAGGCAGGTGCCATCGCGGCACCGGCGGCGATGATGAACGCCATCACCAACGCGCTCGGCCACGAGGACATCGCCATGCCGGCGACGCCCGAGGCGGTCTGGCGCGCCCTGCAAAAAATGCCGGCCAAGGCAGCCGAGTGACGGAGGGACACCCATGTACGCATTCGACTATCGCCGCCCCGGGACGCTCGGCGAGGCTGATCTCGCGCTGAAGGCTGCTCCGGGCGCGAAGCTGCTGGCCGGAGGGCAGACGCTGATCCCGGCGATGAAATTGCGCCTCGCCGAGCCCGGCAACATCGTCGACCTCGGCGCCATCGGGCAGCTCAAGGGCATCTCCAAGGCGGACGGCGCGCTCCGCATTGGGGCCATGACCACCCATGCGGCGGTGGCGGAATCGGCGGAGGTGAAGGCCGCCATTCCAGGCCTTGCGGCTCTCGCCGGCGGCATCGGCGACCCCCACGTCCGCAATCGGGGCACCATCGGCGGCTCGGTCGCGAACAACGACCCCGCCGCCGACTATCCGGCCGGCGTGCTCGCCCTCAATGCGACGGTGCACACGACCAAGCGGGCGATCCCGGCCGACCAGCTCTTCACGGGCCTCTTCTCGACGGCTCTCGAGGACAACGAGATCGTCACCCACATCGACTTCCCCGTGCCACAGAGCTTCACCTACGTGAAGTTCGCCAACCCGGCCTCGCGCTATGCGCTGGTCGGTGTCGCCGTAGCACGGACAGCGGGCGGCGTGCGCGTCGCCGTCACGGGGGCCGGCGCCTCGGGCGTCTTCCGGCTCACGGATGCCGAGAAGGCGCTTTCCGCCAATTTCTCGGCGAAGGCGCTCGACGGCGTGAAGATCGACGCATCCAACCTGATGTCGGACATCCACGCGGCGGCCGACTACCGGGCCCACCTGATCGGCGTCATGCTGCGGCGCGCCGTCGGCTGATACCGCCGCAATACCTACTAGGGGCCGCGACCGGTCGCCGGTTGCGGCCTTTGTCGTTTTCGTCGACCGTCCGGGTCGTACGAGGAGCGAAAGCGATGACCCGAGCCGACACCCGCCCCATGAGCGCCAATCCGATCTTCAACGACAACAAGCTGAAGCTCGGAATCTTCGGCACCAACGGCAAGGGCACCGCCAACACGCTGGCACCCGGCTTCCACCGGCCGACGTGGGAGGCCAACCTTTCGGCCGCCCGCCTCGCCGACACGGCAGGCCTCGAGGCGATCGTGCCCTATGCACGCTGGAAGGGGCACGAGGTCGGCAAGCTCGACCATCCGTCCGGCGTGGTGCTCGATCCCTTCACATGGGCGGCCGGGCTCGCGCAGGCGACCAGCTATTCCGCCATCTTCACCACCACGCACGCCGTCACCTACCACCCCCTCGCCGTCGCCAAGCAGTGCGCGACCATCGATGTCATCTCGGGCGGGCGGTTCGGCCTCAACGTCGTCGCCGGCTGGAACCGGCCCGAGCTCGAGATGTTCGGCCAGCCGCTCCGCGAGCACGACGAGCGCTACCGGCACCTCTCCGAATGGATGGACCTCGTCCTCCGCCTCTGGACCGAGGACCGCGAGTTCGACCACCAAGGCGAGTTCTTCCGCATCGTGAAGGGCGGCTCTCGGCCCCAGCCGATCCAGACGCCACGCCCGCCGATCATGAACGCGGCGAGCTCCGGCACGGGGCGCGACTTCGCCGTGCGCGTCGCCGACATGTGCTTCATCCAGGTCGCCTCCGACGATCCGGCCGAGCAGCGCTCCCAGGTCGAGGCCTACAAGCGCCTCGCCCGCGAGCGACACGGCCGCGAGATCGCGGTGTGGACCATGGTGACGGTGGTGCAGCGCGAGACGCTGGCCGAGGCCGAGGATTATCTGCGCTACTACGCGGTCGAGATGGCGGACGTGCCGTCGATCGAGGCTTGGCTCGGCACGCTGCTCGTCAATGCCGAGGGCATGTCGCGACCCGAGATGAAGGACCGCTTCATGCGCGCGGCGGCCGGCGCGGGAGGATCGCTGGTCGTCGGCGATGCCGACCGGATAGCCGAGAAAATGGCGGCGCTGTCGGCGAGTGGGCTCGACGGTCTGTTGCTGTCGTGGGTCGATTTCACCGACGGCCTGACCCGCCTCGCCAGGGACGTGCTGCCGCGCCTCGAGGCGATGGGCGTGCGAAAACCGTTCCGGCCACCGCTCGCGCCACACGCTGCCGCCGGGTGACGGCCGCAAGGACGGGGCGGACACGATGGCCGCCCCGCCATGAGGCCAACACGGTCACGCGGCCGTAGGTGGCTTGCGCTTGTGCCAGTCGGTCACGCGCTGGAAGGCGTCGGCAACCTTCAGGATGCGACCCTCGGCGAACGGACGACCCTGGATCATCAGGCCGATCGGCAGCCCGTTGCGGTCGAAGCCGCAGGGAACGCTCACGGACGGCAGCCCCAGGTAGTTGATCGCTCGCGTATTGGCCGAGACGGCGTTGAAGGCATCGACGGCCCCCGGCGTGCCGGCGTCGATGTCCGTCTCGTGCAGTGTCGGCACGGCCTTGCGCAGCGCCGGCGCAAGGAAGACATCGCATTTGCCGAAAACGGCATCGGAGAACGCCTTCAGGATCGGACCTCGGCGCGCCAGGGCCTCGACGTAGTAGGCTGCGGGAATGGCGAGGCCGGTATAGATGCGTGCCGACAGATGGATCGCGTAATCGCCCGGCCGCTCCCGCATCCACTGGCCGTGGATGGCCCCCGCCTCGGCGCGCGAGACCACGGCGCCATACGTGGATACGGCATCCATCATCGGCAGGCGCACCTCGAGGACCTCGGCACCGAGCTCGCGGAAATGCGCCGCCGCCTTGGTCAAGGCCCCCGCGATCTCCGTGTCCGCACCGTCGAGGAAATAGTCGGCCGCGATGCCGATGCGCATGCCCTTCACGTTGCCGTCGAGCGACGCCTCGTAGTCGGGCACCGGCTCGCGTGACGAGGTGGGGTCCTTCGGATCGTGCCCGGCGATCACCGTCATGAGACGCGCGCAGTCGCGCGCCGTGCGCGCCAGCGGGCCGACGTTGTCGGCCGAGAACGACAGCGGCATGGCGCCATGCCGCGACACGCGTGTCTGCGTGCCCTTGATGCCGGTGACGCCGCACATGGCGGCCGGCAGACGGATCGAGCCGCCCGTGTCGGAGCCCAGCGCGCCGTAGGTGAACCTCGCCGCGACCGAGGCGCCGGAGCCCGATGAGGAGCCGCCAGGGCAATAGGCCGTGTTCCACGGGTTGCCGCAGTTGCCGAAGTGCGCGTTGTGGCCGGTCGGGTTCTGCGCGAACTCCGCCATGTTGAGCGCGGCGGTCGTAATCGAGCCGGCCGCCTCGAGCCGCTCGATGACGGTTGCCGAGTAGGCGGGCTTGAACTCCTTGCGAATGCGCGAGCCCGCCGTGCAGACCTTGCCCGCGCGGTAGTACATGTCCTTGTGGGCGAGCGGCACCCCGTGGAGCGGGCCCAGCAGCCGCCCCGCCTTGCGCAGCTTGTCGAGCCCTTCGGCCGCCTCGAGCGCATCGGTCTCGTCGAGCGCGATCAGCGAGTTGATCGGGCCGTCCTTCGTCTTGAAGGCCTCGATGGAGGCTTTCGTCAGCGCCACCGCCGTGGTTTCGCCCTTGGCGACGGCATCCGCCGCCTCGGTCAGCGAGAGGTCGAGCACGCCCATCTCATTTCTCCTTCGTCGCCGAGAGGGCAGCCTCGAAGCTCGACGGCTCGTCCTCGAAGGCGAGCGTGCCCCGCAGCTTCTCGAAGCCCTCGATCACGGCGGCGAGTTGTGCCGCCCACTCCCTCGCCGCCTCGTTCGGCGGCTTGACGGCGGACCAGACGGTCACCTGGCGCTCGATCTCGTCGACGATGCTCGCCATCGGCTCCTCCTCAATGAGCAAATCCACGCAGTCGTCGAAGCCTACACCCTCGAGCGAGCAGTCCGCGTGCACGAGATTGGGGCGCATCGCACAGCCAGGCGGCAACGACGCTCGACCGGATGGCTCGATCTTGCAGCCAGCGGCCGATCGGCGTCTACTGCCGGCCGAGACCGAGAGCCCTTCGGTCATCCCATCCGCTCACGGGGAGCCCCGCATGAACACCGAGATCGGCGCGAAAGGTGCGCGCCCGCTGCTGTTCCAGCCCTATACCATCCGCGGCGTCACCATGAAGAACCGCACGGTTCTGGCGCCCATGGTGCACTACCGCGCCCGCGAGGGCGTGTGCGGCACGTGGCACACGGTCCATCTCGGCAAGTTCGCTCAGGGCGGCTTCGGCGTCGTCATGACCGAGGCGGCCGCCATCGAGCGCCGCGGCATGGTCTCCGACATGGACCTCGGCATCTTCAACGAGACGCAGGCGCAGGCTTTCAGGCCGCTGATCGAGCTGATCAAGGCCGAGGGCGCGGTTCCCGCCATCCAGCTCGCGCACGCGGGCCGCAAGGCCGGCATGCAGTCCGCCATGGAGGGCAATGGCGCCCTGACCGACAAGGAGGTCCGCCAGGGCCGCCAGCGCTGGCAGCCGGTCGCGCCCACCACGACCAAGATCGGCCCCGAGTGGCCGACGCCGCATCAGCTCTCCCCATCGGAGATCACCGAGCTCGTCGGCTCGTTCGCTGCCGCGGCGAGGCGGGCGGTGCGCGTCGGCTTCGAGATCGTCGAGATCCACGGCGCGCACGGCTACCTGCTCGCCTCCTTCCTGTCGCCGGTCTCCAACACCCGCAACGACGCCTACGGCGGCGACATCAAGGGCCGCATGCGCTTCCCGCTCGAGGTGGCCGAGGCCGTGCGCGCCTCGATCCCCGACCACACGCCCCTGTTCTTCCGCGTGTCCTCCGTCGACGGCACGCAGGAGGGCTGGAGCATGGACGACACGGTGGTGCTGGCGCGCGAGCTGAAGGCCCGCGGCGTCGACGTGCTCGACTGCTCGTCCGGCGGCCTGATGGCCTCGGCGACGGCGGCGCCCGTCACGCGCTCGCCCGGCTTCCAGGTGCCGTTCGCGGCGCGCGCCAAGGCCGAGGCCGGCATCTCGACCATGGCCGTGGGCCTGATCCTCGAGGCCGATCAGGCGGAGGCCGTGCTGCAGGAGGGCCAGGCCGACCTCATCGCCATCGGCCGGCAGGCGCAGTTCAACCCCAACATCGTGCACCACTGGGGCCACGATCTCGGCATCAACACGCATTTCGAGGATTGGGGCCAGGAGTACGGCTGGTGGCTCGACAAGCGCGTGCGCTCGATGCAGGGCTTCGCCACGCCGACGGGACGCCTGATCCGCAAGTAGGTGTCGGGCAAGTGCGGCGGCGG
>JBFWQN010000068.1:0-15067 GCA_050249405.1 Hyphomicrobiaceae bacterium
GACAAGGTGAAAGGCCTGGGCTTCGGCGCTGACGACTACATGACGAAGCCGTTCCACAAGGACGAGTTGGTGGCCCGCATTCACGCTATCGTACGTCGGTCCAAAGGGCACGCCCAGTCGGTGATCGAGACGGGCGAGCTGCGAGTGAACCTCGATACCAAGACGGTCGAGGTGCACAATCAGCGTGTGCATCTGACCGGCAAAGAGTACCAGATGCTCGAGCTGCTCTCCCTGCGCAAGGGCACGACCCTTACCAAGGAGATGTTCCTCAATCATCTCTATGGCGGCATGGACGAGCCCGAGCTCAAGATCATCGACGTCTTCATCTGCAAGCTGCGCAAGAAGCTGCAGACGGCCACGGGCGGCAAGCACTACATCGAGACCGTGTGGGGTCGTGGCTATGTGCTGCGCGATCCCGGCGACGAGGGCACGGTCGCGGCCTGATCGGGGCCATTGCGATAGCTGCTGGATGGAAAACGGGGGCTGCGAGGCCCCCTTTTGTATTTGCTGCGCGCTCGCTCGGCCGGTACGGCCGCGAAGACGTGCCACCCCTGCCTACGGTTCGCCGCAATTCGAACCGATAGCACCTCACTCGTCCACGGGATCGGAAGGCCATGCCAGCAGGAGCTTCGAGCCGCACGCAACTCATGGTGTCGATCGCCGCGGGCGAGGGGGCGCCCGAGCGCCTTGCGGCCGTGCTCGCGGCGGTAGCCGCGGCCTCGATCGTCGTGACGGCGCCTGCGGGCCGGGAGCTCGTGGCTGGCGATGTGCTGCCCTTGATCGCCACCGGCCAGAAGGCTGGCGCGGCAGTGCTGATCGAGGGTGACGCCCGCCTCGCGCGCGCAGTGAGGGCCGACGGCGTGCACGTGCCCTATTCCGACACGGTCGGGGACAGCTATGCCGAGGCCAGGGCCATCGTCGGCGGTCGCGGAATCGTCGGCGCGGACGCGGGCCGCTCGCGGCACGACGCCATGCACCTCGGCGAGGTCGGGGCGGACTATGTGGCCTTCGGCGTGCCGGCGTTCGTGAAGGACCGGGAAACGGCCGCCGAGCGGCAGCTCGAGCTGGTGGAGTGGTGGGCCGACATCTTCGAGATCCCGTGCGTCGCACTCGACGTCGCCGATCCGGCACAGGCCGGGGAGCTTGCTGCCGCAGGGGCCGATTTCGTCTGCTTGCCGATCGCGGCCGGTATCGCTCCCGCCGATGCAGCGGCGATAGCTCGGGAATGGGCTGCGGCGATCACCGGGGCGCCCGGCGCGGAAACCTGAGGCCCGGAGGGCTCGGCATGAGATGCAGCACCGGCACCTCGATCGTGGCCCTGGCCGTTGCCAGCCTCGCGGTCGCACAGGCTGTCGCTGGTGCCGCCCGGGCCGAGACCGGGGCATGGGAGCAGCGCATCGCACCTGCCGCCAAGGCCAAGCCCTCGGGCTTGCGGGACGGTGCGCGCGTGCAGAGCCGCACGGTCGATCCGGCGCACGTGCCGAAAGGCTCGCTCGCTGGCCCTGCTTCGGCGAAGGGAAAGCCGGCTGTCCCGGCGGCCGCCGCAAGCTTGCCATCGAAGGTCGAGGAAACCGGTAGCGATGCCGCCTACGAGGCCTTCGACCAGGGGCGCTACCTGACGGCGCTATCGCTCGCGGCGAAGCGGGCGGCGGCCGGTGACGCCGTCTCGCATACCCTGGTGGCACGCATCCACGCCGAAGGCTTGGGCGTGCCGCAGGACGCCAAGCTCGCGGCGCAATGGTACCAGCGCGGCGCCGATCTCGGCGACGTCGAGGCCGCCTTCGGTCTCGGCATTCTCTATGCGCGCGGTGAAGGCGTGCCCAAGGACTTCGACAAGGCGGCGGCGCTGCTCGAGAAGGCTGCGCTCAAGGGGCACCCGGAGGCTGCCTACAATCTCGGCCTCCTGTTCCTGTCCGGGAAAGGCAAGCCCGAAAGTCCGCACAAGGGCTTCATGCTCGTGCAATACGCTGCCGAGAAGGGCGTGACGTCCGCCATGTATGACCTCGGCACCCTCTATGCGACGGGCACCGGCACCGCGGCCAACGTGTTCGAGGCGGCGAGCTGGATCGGGAAGGCGGCCAACGCCGGCCACCCCGATGCCGAGGTCGAGTACGCCGTGATCCTGTTGAAAGATCACGACGTACCGGCGGAGCAGAAGGCTCGCATGCAGCATCGCGCCGTCGACCTGCTGCATTCGGCCGCCCGCAAGGGGCTGGTCGTTGCGCAAAACAGGCTCGCGCACTGCTACGCCGGCGGTATCGGCACCGCGAAGGACGCCGTCGAGGCCGTGAAGTGGCATCTGGTGGCCAAGACCGGGGACGGCCCGGACGACGAGGTGCTCGAGCGCCTCGCCGGCACGCTTTCGCGCGCCGACAGACAGAAAGCCGCAGCCGCCGCGGCCGAATGGCGCGAGACGACCCTACTCGACTAGCGCGCGTCGCAACGCAATCTTCAACTCTGGCGGCTATTCCTTGGCGCGTGGTTCAGCGTCGTGACGAGTGCTGCGGGGCGGCTGGTTCAGCGTACCGCCCTGCAGTGCCCGCACATACGCCTGCTCAGCTTTTCTTGTCGTCCGCGCTCTGGTTGTTGAGCCGCGCCAGCAGGCTGCACGTATCCCAGCGACCGCCGCCCAGGCGCTGCACCTCGGAATAGAACTGGTCCACCAGCGCCGACACCGGCAGATGCGCGCCGTTCTTGCGCGCCTCGGCGATGGCGATGTCGAGGTCCTTCCGCATCCAGTTGACGGCGAAGCCGAAGTCGTACTTCCCCTCCATCATCGCCTTCCAGCGATTGTCCATCTGCCAGGAGCCGGCCGCGCCCTTGGAGATGGTGTCGATCACCATGGGAATGTCGAGGCCGGCCTTCTGCGCGAAATGGATGCCCTCGGCGAGGCCCTGCACCACGCCCGCGATGCAGATCTGGTTGACCATCTTGGTGAGCTGTCCCGATCCCGGCGGCCCGATCAGGTTGACGGCACGCGCGTAGGCCGAGGCGACGGGCTTGGCGCGCTCGAAAACGTCCTTGTCGCCGCCGCACATCACCGTCAGAACGCCGTTCTGCGCACCGGCCTGTCCGCCCGAGACGGGCGCGTCGACGAAGCCGAAGCCCTTCTCCTTCGCCACGGCGTAGAGCTCCCGGGCGACGTTGGCCGAGGCGGTGGTGTTGTCGATGAAGATCGCACCTCTCTCCATGCCCTCGAACGCGCCGTCCTTGGCGACCGTCACCGAGCGCAGGTCGTCGTCGTTGCCGACGCAGCAGAATACGAAATCCTGGCCCCGCGCGGCCTCTGCCGGCGTGCGCACCGCTTTGCCCGCGCCGTGCTCCTTCACCCAAGCCTCGGCCTTGGCGAACGTGCGGTTGTAGACGGTGAGCTCGTGCCCGCCCTTCTTCAGAAGATGCCCCGCCATCGGATAGCCCATTACGCCGAGGCCAATGAATGCAACCTTCGCCATCTCGCTCTCCTCCAAAGGGCTCCAAAGGTGTCTGGCTTTAGCCTGACACCGGGCCACGTGTCTGTCGAAAATCGTGGGTGGCGGGTGCGCGGGCTCGACTCGAGCGGCGCGCCCGAGGCCCGTCGGCGGGGCGCGGCTCGGACCGACCGCCAACCTGTCTCAAATCAGTCCCGCCAGTGCCCGCACCGCGCTGCTTCCCGGAAACACGTCGCCGGAAAGCCGCGCCGCTGGCACGCCGACATGGTCCTGCAGCACGCCTTTCAGAACCGCGCGCAGGTCCGTGGTCGGCCGCAGGTCGCGGCCTTCGTGGAGAGCGGCATCTCCCAGCCCGGGCCAGTCCGCGACGACGCGGCCGCCCTTCACCGCGCCCCCGGCGAGCCATGCCACCGTCGCCGTGCCGTGATCGGTGCCGTTGGTGCCGTTGGGGCGGGCCGTCCTGCCGAACTCGGTCACGATCGCGACGACGGTTTCCTTCCATGCCTCGCCGAGGCCGTCGTGCAGTGTGCGGAGCGCGAGATCGAGGCCGGCAAGCCGGTTGCCGAGTTGCCCTTCCACGGCGCCTTCGTCGGCGTGCGTGTCCCAGCCGTCGAAGCTCAGGGCGCCGATGCGTGGACCGTCGGCCGCGGAGAGAAAGCGGGCGGCCGCCTCGGCCGTCGCAACGAGATCGGCGAAGGGGCGCGGTGGGGGTTGGCCGACGCCGCCACTCGCCTTGCCGATGCCGAGGCCCGAGCCGCCTGGGGGCGCGCGGCCGACGCGCTCGATGGCGAGGCCCTCGGCAAAAGCTTTGGCGAGCCGAGGGTCGGTCGCGGCATAGAGGTCGGCGAGGCGGGCGGTGGTCGAGGCGCGGAGCGGGCGGGTGGAGGTGTCGGGGATCCAAGAGAGCACCGGCGCCGGGCCGCGCATGACGAGCGGCACGACGGCGCCCATGGCAAGACCCTTGCGCGGCGCGCTTGTTGCGGCCGGGAGGTCGGCGAGGGCGCGATTGAGCCAGCCATCCATGACGCGACCGACCTCGGGCAGGCCACTTTCCAGGACGTCCTGGCCGTCGAAGTGCGAGCGGGAGCGGTAGGGCGTCGCCACGGCCTGCACGGCGAGCGCCTCACGCCTGGAATAGAGCTCACCCAGAAACGCCATGCGGCGATTGAGCGTGAACAGCGAGTCGAGGCGCAGTCCGGCGGACGGACCCTCCATCGGTAACGCCAGCGGACCGCGCAGGCGCGCATAATCCGGGTCGCCGACGGGAGCCACCATCGACAGGCCGTCGAGGCCACCGCGCAAGACCATGACGAGCAGGCGTGGATCGCGGCCGGCGGCGAGTGCGCGTCCGGGCGCGAGGCCCCAGAAGGAGAGGCTCGCGGCCATGCCGCCGAGGATGTGGCGGCGACTCGGAAAGCGCGGGTCCCGGCTGTGGCGCATCGTGCTCATGGCCTCATCTTCTCAGAAACTCGGGCGACATGGCGAGGAGCTCGAGACCCTGCTCGCGCGTCTCGGCGCGGGCGACGTGGCTGCGGGTCGCCTCCCCGAGCAGCCCACCCAGCAGGTCCTCGGCGAGCAGGCGCGGATCGGCGCCGGCGGCGGACTTGGCCGCGGCGACCTCGACGATGCGCAGGCGCTCGCGGATGGCCGCCGGGCTGGTCCAGGCATCGTCGTCGTCGGGCCAGCCCTTGGGGCTGGGCGGGGTCCACGTCTGCTGGCCGAGCGCCGTCGCGAAGCGGTGGATCAGGAGCGGCGGCTCGAGGGGTGCAAAGCCGCGCACGAGCGAGACGAGATAATCGTAGGGCGGCAGGATCTTGACCGGCGCAGGCGCCCAGGCGTCCGGCGTCTCGACGAGGGCCCGCGCGACGGCTGCCAGGTCGCCGTCGGTCCGGCGAAAGGTCTGCTCGAGGCGAGCGACGAGCGCCGGCGGGGCGGCGTCGGCGACGAAGTGGCGGGCGAGCTTCCGCGCGACGTGGCGGGCCGTCGCCGGGTGGCGCGCGAGATCGGCGAGTGCGGCCTCGCCCTCTGCGATGCCGCCCTGGACGTAGCGCTTGCCGAGGACGGTGGCGCCGCCCGGCTCGTGGCGCTGGGCCGCGAAATAGAAGCGTCCGGGCACTGTTGCCGGCAGCGCCGGAACGCCGATCGACCAGCCGGTGAGAAGCCGCGCCAGGGCCGTGACGTCGGCCTGGCTATAGCCGCCGTCGACACCGAGCGTATGCAACTCCAGGATCTCGCGCGCCAGATTCTCGTTGAGGCCGCGCGTGCGACGTTTGCCGACGGTGCTTCCGGGCCCGATCGACTGTGCGTTGTCGAGATAGATGAGCATCGCCGGATGCTTGGCGACGGCGAGCAGCATGTCCGCGAAGCGGCCGGTCACGTGCGGGCGGATGGCCTCGCGCTCGAAGGCGCCGGCGAGGCCGCGCACGGCCCCCTTGGCTGCCGACACCGCGAAATGGCTGGACCAGAACATGACGAGCCGCTCGACGAGGGGGCGATCGGTGGTCGCCGCGTGGACGATGCGGGCGGCGATGTCCTGCGTGTAGGCCTCGCGCAGCAGCCGGGCCGGCGGGACGGGCATCCGGCTCTCGCTGGCTCCGGGCACGGCAGCGGATGTGCTCGCGCGCGGCGCGCCCGCCGGCGGCGAGGTGGCAGGTTGGGGCGGACCGGTCGCGGCTGCTCCGGCGGCGGTGCTCTGCCGGGCCTCCCGGCGCTCGAGCCGTGCCTGCTGGAAGGAGGCCAGGATGGCTTCACCCGTGCGCAACGGCGAGGTCGGTCCGGCGGCAGTCGGGCCGTCGATCTGAGCGAGGAGAAAGCCGTGCGGATCGCCCGCTATGCGCGCGTTCTCGCCGGGTCTGGCACCCAGACCGAATCGTCGTGTCGCAACGGCAGCGTCACGCGTGCTCATGCGGGCCTCCGCTCCGGCCAGGAGCGATGCAATCTAACGCATATTTAGAAAGTTTTAAGCAATTTTAAGTTGAATATCGCATGTCCGCTCACGCCGTCGCGCGAGGGGATGCGCGCCGGAAAGCCGGCGCCGCCGTATGCGTCTCCAGGAGCCTCGTCTTGCGTATCCTCTCAACGGCGCCGCGAGCGTCGCAAACCGGTGCCGGCTGTCCCGGCTCTCCATTCGACCCGTCGGTGTTGGGGTCGGTCGGCTCGAGGATCGGCTGGCCGCTCGCCGCCCTTCTGTTGTCGACATCTGTCATGGCCGACCCTGCTGCGGCGCAGTTCATCTGCCAGCAGTACGGCGGTGGCGGCCTCGGCGGCGACGCCACGACGACCGGCATCCACTCAATCGCCTGCGGACAATCCGCGAGCGCCAGCAACACGGGAGCAACCGCCTACGGCGCCCAGTCGCTGGCATCCGGCGCCAACTCGAGCGCCATCGGCAACATCGCTGCCAGCATCGGCGACAACGCCACGGCGGTCGGCGCAGCGGCTCAGGCGCGCAACGGCAACGCAACCGCCATCGGCTCGTCCGCAGGTGCCTGGCAGGCGAACGGCGTGGCGGTCGGCGCTGGCGCGCTATCCGACGGTGTCAACGGCACGGCCATCGGCACGGCCGCACAGACCACGGCCACCAACTCGACGGCGCTCGGCGCCTCGTCGTTCGCCCAGGGCATCAACTCGACGGCGGTCGGCTATACGGCCCAGGCTACCGCCGACAATGCCACCGGCGTGGGCCGTGGAGCCCGGGCCTCGGCGGTCGATGCGGCGGCGTTCGGTGGAGCGGCCCGGGCGACTGACGCTCAAGCAACGGCGCTGGGCGCATCGGCCATCGCCAGTGCGGCCGGCACCACGTCGACCGGTGCCGGAGCGGAGGCCAGTGGCGCTGCCGCCTCGGCATACGGCAACCGGGCTGCGGCCACCGCGGCAGGCGCGTCGGCCTTCGGCCAGGGCGCGAGCGCCACGCACGCGAATGCGGCTGCCTTCGGCATCGGGGCCCAGACGGCTCGCGACAATCAGCAGGTCTTCGGCACGGGCGGCAACACCTACACCTTCTCTGGTCTCACCTCGGCGGCCAGCACCGCCGCTCAGGCGGGCAGCACCGCGCTGGTCACCACGGACGCCGCAGGCAATGTGGCGAGCGACGGTGGGTCGACGCTGGCCGCCATCGCGGCCAATGCCTCGGCCATCACGGGCCTCGACACGCGGCTCACGGCGACACAAGGGCAGGTGGCGACCAACACCACGGCGATCGCCGTGAACACCACGAGCATCGCCGGCCTCGATACGCGGGTGACGGCCAACGCCTCGGCGATCGCGACGAACACGACCAGCATCACCAGCCTTCAAGGCCGGATGACAACGGCCGAAGGCCAGATCGCGACGAATACGACGAGCATCGCCGGCCTCGACACGCGGGTGACGGCCAACGCCTCGGCAATCGCGACGAACACGACCAGCATCACCAGCCTTCAAGGCCGGATGAGCACTGCGGAAGGCAACATCACCAACCTCGACGGTCGCGTGACGACGAACACGACCAACATCGCCAACCTCGACGGCCGAGTGACGACGAACACGACCAACATCGCCAACCTCGACGGTCGAGTGACGACGAACACGACCAACATCGCCAACCTCGACGGCCGGGTGACGACGAACACGACCAACATCGCCAACCTCGACGGCCGGGTGACGACGAACACGACCAACATCGCCAACCTCGACGGCCGCGTGACGGCCAATACGGCCAACATCGCCAACCTCGACGGCCGCGTGACGACGAACACGACCAACATTGCCAACCTAGATGGCCGGGTGACGACCAATACGACCAATATCACCAACCTTCAGGGCCGGATGGGCACGGCCGAAGGCCAGATCGCGACGAATACTGTCGCGATTGGGCGCAATTCGGCGGACATCGCCACCAACCGCACCGACATACATCGTCTGCAAGGGCGGATGACCGCCACCGAAGGCCAAGTCGAGACCAACACCAACGACATCGGCACGCTCCGTCAGCGGGCGACGGCGACCGAGGCTCAAGTCGCCAGTCACTCGACGGCGATCGCCGTCAACACGCAGGCGATCGACAACCTCGGCACGGTGGTTGCGAGTCACGATGCGCGCCTTGGCGGTGTCGAGCGCGACCTCGCGGTCATGGATGCGCGCGTCGATGGTCTCGACAGCCGCGTCGGTCGCGTCGAGCAGAAGGCCGATATCGCCCTCGAGGGTGTCGCCGTCGCCTTGTCGCTGGCCGATCCTGTTCTGACGGGCGGCGACAGCTTCGCCATGCGCGTCAACTGGGGCAACTTCGATGGCCACAGCGCGCTCGGCATCACCATGCTCGGCGTCCTCGACCGCAATGTATTCGGCCACGGCGAGACGCTCGCCATAGGCGGCGGCGTGGGCGTTGGACTGGGCGACGGCTCGGTCGGCGGCCGCGTCGGATTGCAGCTCAGCTGGAAATAGCAGGGAGACGGCTCATGCAGCGGTCCAATTCGAGCAGCCCCGGCGCCACGGCCGGGGCACGCAGTCGAGTCCGGCCACGCCCTGCCCGCACGCCGAGGCTCGCCCTCGGCGTCGGCGCGGCGCTCGTCCTTCTGGCAGCCGGCGGTGCCTCGTTCGGCCTCGTGCTCGGCCGCGCCGGTCCATTCGCCGGCCTCGTCGACGGGGGCGCCGTGCGGATCGGCTCGGAGGACACCGGCAATCCCGACGAGGTGCTGGCCCTCTATCTGGCCCGATCGACCCTCATGGCTCTGGACGATGCCAATCGCACCGGCAACTACGCGGTCTTCAGGGAGCTTGCCTCGCCCTCGTTCCAGTCGACCAACAGCGTCGAGCGCCTCGCCGGCATCTTCTCCGTGCATCGCCAGCGCGACATCGAGCTCTCCGTCGCGGCGCTTCGGCCGCCGGACTGGTCGGCGCCGCCCTCCATCGGCGCCGATCGCAGGTTGCGCCTCGCGGGGCGCTACGGGACTGCCGCCGGCGAGGTCGATTTCGCGATGGTCTTCGAGGCCGCGGGGGGCGCCTGGCGCCTCTTCGAGATCGGGGTCGGGGTGACGCCCGAGAGTGTCATGCCGCCGCGCTCCGTCGCCCTGCGCTAACGGAAGCTCAATCGTTGCCGTTTACCAATGCGGATCTAGATAACCCGCAAAATGCCACTTTCGTGATCGATTGAATGAGACCACGAACAGCGGCTTGTAATGCGTAGGACGGGGGTCTGACGTAATGGGCTCGAGAAGGGCTCGCAATGCCGGCATGCGCCGGCTTGCGGCAGCAGTGATGTTTTGTGTGCTCGCCGTGACGGGCGCGACCGTGGCCGACGCGAAGGGCCCCACCGAGGCTCTTGAAGGCAACCGCACGCGGACCCGTTTCGTGATCGCTCTCGAGAAGGAGGCGCCCTTCCAGGTGTCCTCCCTCGGCCACCCGAACCGCGTCGTCGTCGATCTTCCCGACGTGCGCTTCGCCCTGCCGCCCGAGCCTGGTCAAGGTGCGGCGGTCGGGCTCGTCAGCGGCTTTCGCGGCGGCCTCGCCTCGCCGGGACGCACCCGCATCGTCATCGACGTGACCGATCCCGTGATCGTCGAGAAGGCATCGATCGTGCGCGATGCGGCGGGGCATCCGCCACGCCTGGTGCTCGAGATCGTGCCCGTGGACACGTCACGGCCCGGTCAGGTGAAGTCGTTCGCCAATGCGCGGGTGGGCTCGGTCGGCCTCGGCAATTTGCAGCCGCCCGTGCCGCGTCCGGCGCAGAAGCCCGCCGAGCGGGCCGCCCGTGCGTTCAAGCCGACAATCGTGCTCGATCCCGGCCACGGCGGCCACGACAGCGGCGCCAAGCGCAACGGTGCCGTCGAGAAAGAGGTGGTGCTCGCGTTCTCGCTGATGCTTCGCGACCGCCTGATGTCGACGGGCCGCTATCATGTGCTCATGACGCGCGACAACGACAGCTTCGTCGAGCTCGACGAGCGTCGCGCCTTCGCCGAGCGCCATCAGGCGAGCCTGTTCCTCGCCATCCATGCCGACTACGCGGGCTCGAGTGCCAGCGGTGCCACCATCTACTCGCTCCGCGACAGCGTCGCGGCCGAGCTCAAGCGGAGTGCCGCCGGAGAAGTCGCGCGCAACGTGCTCTCCGAAAGCGAGGCGCAGGCCATCAAGCGGGTGGACTCCGGCGACACCAACGTCGTCCGTGGCTTCCTTGCCGACCTCGCCCAGCGTGAGGTGGCGGTGACCCACGAGCGCACCAACGTGCTGGCCCGCTCGGTCATCGCCTACATGGGCGGTGCCACGCCGATGATGAGCAATCCCGACCGGTCGGCCGCGTACCGTGTGCTCAAGACGGCGAAGGTGCCGTCGCTGCTGGTCGAGCTCGCCTACGTCACCAACAAGCAGGACGCGGCGAACCTCAAGTCCGACGCATGGCGGAGGAAAGTGGCAGATTCGATCGTCACGGCGATCGACAACTATTTCACGCAGCAGGTGGCGCGCCTGCCGATGTGAGCGCGCCTCCGGTCACATGTCTGCTCCGCCAGCGGGCGCACGGGCCAAGCCGTCATCCAGGCGGACCGCGATGCGGACCAGCTCCGCAAGCGTTGCGGCCCCCATCCGCTCCATGACCTTCGCACGGTAGATTTCCACGGTCCTGGGGCTGATGCCGAGCTCGAGGCCGATCTCCTTGTTCGTGCGGCCGGCGACGGCGAGCGCCATCACCTGCTGCTGGCGCTCGGACAGCTCGCGATGCCGGCGCCGGAGCCCGGACAGCCGGCTCTCCTCGGCACGGCGCCGGGCGACGTCGGCGAGCGCAGCCCTGATGGAAGCCAGCAGCCGGTGCTCGGCGACCGGCTTCTGGAGATAGTCCCAGGCGCCCATCTTGATGGCGCCGACCGCCGTCTCGATGTCGCCGTTGCCCGTCGTGAGGATCACCGGTATCGGGCTGCCGCGGCGGCCGAGCTCGTGCTGCAGCTCCAGCCCGCCGAGCCCGTCGAGGCGCACGTCGCTGACCACGCACGCCAAGGGGCCGGCATCGTCGTGGGCCGCCAGGAAGCGCTCGGCACGCGCGTAGCGGCGCACGTCGAGCCCGTGCGCCTCCAGATAGTGCCCAAGGCTGCCGAGCGCCGCCTCGTCGCCGTCGATGAGATGGACGATGGCCGTTTCCCTCACAGGCGGACCTCCATGGTGGCAGGCGTCAAGGCTCCGCCCCTTTGTCTGCTGCTGTCGATGAGCACCAAATTGGGACTCCAACGTAAGGGGTCTCACGTATAGGATATCACCTTAAGGGCTCACCTCGAATTGTTTGTCGCGCCGCGCGCGCCTTCCATCGGGTGGCTCATCTGCGGCCACGTTGGAGGTGCAGGATGGGGCGGGACAAAGCGGGGGAGCCGTGAAGGGGCTAGGCGCCGGGGGGCGACGCGCGAACGATGGTCGCCGCGAGACCCGCGAGCGCGCCGGATCCACTGTGAATTCGCAGCCCGCCGGGATGCCGAGCGGAGCATCGGGGAGCAAAGGGCTACCGCCGGGGGCAGCCGCGGCTTCCCTTTCGAGCCGCACGGCCTCTTTCAGGAAAGCGGTGCTGGCATGCGCCACGTGAGCCTGTTTGCCTTTCTGCTTCTGTTCTGGCTCGCGCTGTCGGGTCATTTCACGCCGTTCCTGCTCGCCGCGGGCGTCGGCTCGGCACTGGTGTGTGTCGTCGTGGCCTACGTGCTCGGAGCCAGCGACCAGGAGGGGCATCCGGTCCACCTGCTCGGCCGCGGCATCACCTATTTCCCCTGGATCGTCATCGAGATCTGCAAGTCGGCGTGGGCCGTCACCAAGATCGTCGTCGCGCCGCGCCTGGACATCTCGCCGACCATGACGCGGGTGGAGGCCGGCCAGCGCACTGCCGTCGGCATTTCCGTCTACGCCAACTCGATCACGCTGACGCCCGGCACGATCACGACCGGCGTCAGAGGCAACGTGCTCACCGTGCACGCGCTGGTGCGCGACGGCGCGATCGACCTCGAGGGGGGCGGCATGGACGCGCGCGTCACGCAATTCGAGGGGCGCTCCTGATGTTCGTGGCTGCAACGCTCGCCATTCTCGTCGCCCTGGTTCTGGCCGTCAGCCGGGCGCTGCTCGGGCCCACGGTTTTCGACCGCGTTCTCGCCGGCAACTCCGTGGGCACGCTGGCGATCCTGCTGCTGGCGGCGGTGGGCTTCCTGTCGGGCCGTCCCGAGTGGCTCGACATCGCCATCACCTATGGGCTCCTCAATCTCATCGGAACGCTCGCGGTGCTCAAGTTCTTCCGGCACGGCGACCTCGCCCACGACGTGGAGGACGACGCGTGCTAGGGCTCCTGGTCGACATCGCGAGCTGGGTTTGCATCCTGGCGGGCGGCGGCTTCACCATCATCGGCGCCGCGGGGCTCGTGCGCATGCCCGACCTGTTCACGCGCATGCATGCGGCGAGCATCACCGACACGCTGGGCGCTGGCCTGCTGATCCTCGGAATGATGCTTCAGGCCGGTTTGACGCTGATCACCATGAAACTGCTCTTCATCCTGGCCCTGCTGTTCTTCACGGGTCCGGTCATCACGCATGCGCTGGCGCAGGCGGCGCTCCACTTCGGCATCGAGCCTCAACTCGCCGAGGACCGGCGGGACCGGCTCGACGCCTCGGACGGCAAGCCGGAGGGCGGCGGCGCCCCGCTCGCCAAGGTCGCCGAGCCGACGCAATAGGAGCAGCCAACGTGGAATCCCTGGTCAACATGGTGCTGTTGACACTGCTCGCCGTCGTCACCGTCGGCATCGTGCGCCAGCGCAACCTGTTCGGCGTGATCATGCTCGCCGGCGTCTACAGCTTTCTCATGGCCAGCGTGCTCGTCGTGCTCGACGCGGTGGACGTCGCCATGACCGAGGCGTCGGTCGGAGCGGGCGTCTCGACCGTCTTCCTGCTCGCCGCCCTGCATCACACGCGGAGCCTCGAGCAGCGGCCCCATCACACGCCGGCCCTGCCGCTGGTTGTCTCGCTGGTGGTCGGAGCGGCGCTCGTGTGGGGCACGCTCGGGCTGTCGCCGTTCGGCACGCCGAATGCGACCATCCACAAGCATGTGGCGCCGAAGTACCTGGCGGACAGCGTGAAGGAGACCGGTGTCCCGAACGTCGTCACGTCCACGCTCGCCGATTATCGCGGCTATGACACGCTCGGCGAGACGACGGTCATCTTCACCGCCGGCATCGGTGTCATGCTCCTGCTCCGGGGCTCAGCCAGGCGGCGACGCGAAGGCGGCGGCAGGACATCGGACAAGGCAGACGGTGCGGCGGGCAAGGTGACATGAGACGCGATCTCATTCTCAGGATCGGCGTCAAGCTCGTGCTGCCGTTCATCCTGCTGTTTGCACTCTATGTGCAGTTCCACGGCGAGCTCGGCCCTGGCGGGGGCTTCCAGGCCGGTGTGATCGTCGCGGGCATGATCATCCTCTACGCGCTGGTATTCGGGGTGAAGGCCGCGAAGCGCTTCGCACCGCAGTGGCTCGTCGAGCGCATGATCCCTGTCGGCGTGCTGGTCTACGCCGGCACCGGCATCGCCGGGCTGCTCACAGGCGGCAACTACCTCGAGTACGGCCACCTCGGCCATGACGGTCCGCACGCGCACGAGCTCGGCATCTTCTGGGTGGAGATCGGCGTGCTGATCACCGTCTCGGCGACCATGACCGCGATCTTCTACGCCTTCGTCGAGAGGAGAGGCTGATGGGGGTAGTCCAGCGCTTCGCCGAGCACTACAACTATGTGGTGACGATCTTCCTCATGGTGGCGGGGCTCTATGTCGTCATCGCCCGCGGCAACATGATCAAGAAGCTGATCGGGCTGTCGCTGTTCCAGACGTCGGTCTATCTGCTCTACATCGAGCCCGGAAAAATCCTGGGCGGCACCGCGCCGATCATCGATCCCGCGCTCCAAGTCTACTCCAACCCGCTCCCGCACGTCCTGATCCTCACGGCCATCGTGGTGGGCGTGGCCACCCTGGCGCTCGGTCTGGCCCTCGTCGTGCGCATCCACGAGGCCTACGGCACCATCGAGGAGGACGAGATTTTCCAGAAGGAAGGCGATCAGTGAGGTCCGTCACAGCCCACCTCCCGGCGCTCCAGGTGGTCGTGCCGCTGGTCGGCGCACTCCTCTCCGGCCTTTTTCGGCGCGGCACGCTGGCGTGGGCGTTCGCTCTCGCCGTCGCGTGGATCATGCCGGTGATCTCGGTGACGCTTCTGGCCCAGGTGCTTGCCGGCGGACCGATCTCGTATCATCTCGGCGGCTGGGCACCGCCGTGGGGGATCGAGTACCGGGTGGACCTGCTCAATGGCTTCGTGCTTGTGCTGGTCTCGGTCGTGGGCGCCGTCATCATGCCCTTCGCGCGCCGCAGCGTTGCCCACGAGATCGACGGTGACAAGCAGGCGTGGTTCTACACCATGTACCTGCTCTGCCTCACGGGGCTGCTCGGTATCACGATCACGGGCGATGCCTTCAACGTCTTCGTGTTTCTCGAGATTTCGTCGCTGTCCACCTATGTGCTGATTGCCCTCGGACGCGATCGCCTGGCCCTGCTCGCCGCCTACCAGTACCTGATCATGGGCACCATCGGGGCGACGTTCTACGTGATCGGCATCGGCCTCCTTTATCTGGTGACGGGAAGCCTCAACATCGTCGACATCGCGGCACGCCT
>JBFWQN010000069.1:0-14954 GCA_050249405.1 Hyphomicrobiaceae bacterium
CCGCCAGCTCGAATCGAACAAGGAGCCGCTGGTCGTCTCGGTGACGCGCACCGGTCAGGTGTTCCTCGGCCAGGAGGAGAAGTCGCCGATGACGCTCGACGAGCTCGGGCCCAAGCTCGCGGCCATCGCCCAGGGACGCGCCGGCAGCGACGAGCCCGTCTTCGTGCGGGGTGACAAGGCTGTCGAGTACGGCCACGTGGCGCGAGTGATGGCGCGCCTCCGCGAGCAGGGCTTTCGCAAAATCTCGCTGGTCACCGAGATGGAAGGAGGAGGCTAGCGTCTTGTCGCTCGGTCTCGTCGTCTCGATCGTCCTGCATGTGACGCTGCTCGGCTTCGCGCTGATCTCGGTCGGCCAGTCCATGCCGCGCGAGCCGAAGGAGCCGGCACCACCTCCGATCATTGCCGACGTCATCACCGAGAGCGAGCTCAACCGCATGCGCAAAGGCGTGCGCGAGGCCAAGCTCGACGAGGCCGAGGCGACTCCGGTCGACAAGCCCGACGAGGCGACGAAGCCGCAGCCGAAGCCGCGCCCGGTGACGGCCCAGCCACCTCCTCCACCGCCAGCCGCTGAGCCGACCCCGCCCGAGCCGGTCAAGCCGGTAGAGGTTGCCAAGACAGAGCCCCCGCCACCCGCGCCCGCTCCGCCTCCGGCCCCGCCCAAGGCCGAGCCGCCGCCGAAGCCTGAGCCCGACAAGGCGGCACTCGACCAGAAGCTGGAGGAGCTTGCCCTTCAGAAGGCCGAGGAGGAGAGGAAGGCCGAGGCCCAACGCAAGGCCGCCGAGGCCCAGGCGAAGGCCGAGGCGGATGCCAAGGCGAAGGCCGAGGCCAAGGCGAAAGCCGATGCGAAGGCCAAAGCCGAGGCCGAGGCGAAAGCCAAGGCGCTGGCTAAGGCGAAAGCCGTCGCAAAGGCCAAGGCGGATGCCAAGGCCAAGGCCGACAAGCTCGCCAAGGAGAAGGCGAAGCAGCTCGACACGAGCCGCCTGTCCGCATTGCTCGACAAGACCCCTGACCCCAAGCAGGCACCCGCCGCAAACGACGCGCCGTCGAAGCCGACGACGGCCAAGGGGCCGGTGCGTGGCGACGCGACCGGCCGCGACAGCACCATATCGGCGAACGAGGCGAGCTTTCTCGCGGGCCTCATGCGCCAGGCCGTCAGTCGCTGCTGGAACATCAACGCCGGTCTCGACGGCATCCAGCAGATGGTCGTGAAGGTCGAGGTCCGCTTGACCGAGTCGGGCGATATCGTCGGCACGCCGCGCATCGTCAACAGCCAACCGAGCCCGGTGTTCCGCGACGCGGCGGATTCTGCCGTCCGTGCCCTCGTCCAGTGCGCCCCCTACGCGCTGCCTCCCGACAAGTATGCCGGCGGCTGGGAGCACATGATCGTCACGTTCGACCCTGCGCGCATGTTCTGAGTATCTGGAATTGAATGACTGGCGCGCATGCGCGTCCCGCGTGTAGTTGGGCCTCGCACACACGGCGGTCGCCTGCCCCGCGAGCGGTCACGATGCTCTGTTCTCGAACAGTGTTGCCCGCCGGTCCTTGACTCCTGCCCCCGCGACCGGACCTTGTTGAGCCGACTTTCGCATCGGGGATTCGCGGGATGGGTCACGCTTCCAGGGGCTGCGCCGCGCGCGCGGCGCGGTTCAGGTATGCAATTGCGGCTGCGCTCGCTCTCGCGTCGCCCTCCGCATGGGCCGAGCAGCCGGAAAAGGGCGTGGGCGGCGTTCCGGATCCGTCCATCGCGACCAGCCTGCCCCCGGAGATCGCCGATCCCGGCGGCGTCAGGGCCCGCCTGTACGCGCGAGGGATTACCTACGGCGCCAACTACATCGGCGAGGTGCTGGGAGTCGTGTCGGGCGGACGGGAGCGCGGCACGACGTACGACGGCCGCCTCGAGCTCTATACGAAATGGGATCTCGAGAAGCTGATCGGCTGGCGTGGCCTCACGTTCTACGCCAACGGCTACCAGCTCCACGGCGGGAGCATCACCGCCGAGCATATCGGCAGTCTCGCACCGGCGAGCTCCATCGAGGCCACGCCGGCAACGCGGCTGTTCGAGCTGTGGCTCGAGCAGTCTTTGGCGAACGGCAAAATCAGCCTCAGGGTCGGCCAGCTCGCCGCCGACAGCGAGTTCGTGACCTCGGAGGGGGCAAGCGCCTTCGTCAACGCCACGTTCGGCTGGCCGACGATTTACGCCGCGAATATGCCGGATGGCGGACCGGCGTACCCTCTTGCGGCACCCGGAGCGCGGCTGAAGCTCGAGCTCTCCGATCAGGCGACGGTGCTGGCCGCCGTCTTCAATGGCCGGCCCTCTCGCGACTGCGCCATCGACGACCCGCAGCGCTGCAACCCGGACGGATTGCTGTTTCCGCTCGGCGATCCTGCTCTTTTCATCGCCGAAGGCCAGTTCAAGTACAAGCTGGGCCTCCCCGGCACGCTCAAGCTCGGCGGGTGGACGCATTCCGCCTCGTTCGACGACACACGCTTCGACGACGCCCGTGGGCTGCTTGCATTCACCGGCGGCACGCCGCTGGTCCACGGCAGCAATCACGGCCTCTATGCCATCGTCGATCAGAAGCTCTATGCCGTCCCCGGCAGCGATAGTCGCGGCGTTGGCGTCTTCGGTCGCCTCATGACGAGCCCGGCCGACCGCAACCTCGTCGACCTCTATGTCGAAGGAGGCGTGACGTTCACCGGCATGTGGGACCGCAGACCGGACGACGTCCTGGGGATCGGCGTCGCGCATACCCGCATCGCCGACGGCGCCAGGGCGTTCGACCGAGACCGCAATCTCGCTAGCGGCATTTCCGCCTCCGTTCGCGACGCCGAGACCGTGCTCGAGGTGAGCTACACCGCCCAGATCGTTCCGGGATGGACCATCCAGCCCGATCTCCAATACTTCTGGAACCCGGGTGGCCGGGGCGTCGTCCCGACGACGACCCGAACGGGGCAGCACGCCCCGGCAGCGCCACGGTCGTCGGTGTCAGGACGTCGATCAAGTATTGAGCCGCCGGCCCGATGTAGTTCCCTGGGCCGGCAGCACCGAGGTAACCCGCTTCTACCGCAGCGAATCCCCGAGGAGGTCCCGCGCCACCACGTGCCGCTGCACCTCGTTCGGGCCCTCGCCCACGCGCCGGATGCGCAACTCCCGGTACCAGCGCTCGAAGGGGAAATCCTTGGTCATGCCGTAGCCGCCGAAAATCTGCATCGAGCGGTCGACCACCCGCCCCGCCGCCTCGGACGCCACGAGCTTGGCGAGCCCCGCCTCCATGCGGAACGGCTCTCCCGCGTCGCATTTCGCGGCAGCCGCGAGGCACATCAGCTTCGCTTGCCTGAGATCGATCTCGTTGTCGACCAGCATCCACTGGATAGCCTGCCGGGAGGCGAGCTTGGCGCCGAACGTCTCGCGCTGCTTGGCATAGTCCAGCGCCATCTCGTGCGCCTTGTAGGCGGGTGCGAGGCATTGCGCGGCATAGGGAATGCGTTGGCGGGACAACCGCTCATTGGCGATCGCGAAGCCCTTGTTCAGCTCGCCGAGGATGGCCGAATCCGGCACCTTCATGTCCTCGAACCCGAGCTCCGTCGCATAGTGCGACGAGCGTAGCGTGTGCACGATGCGGCGCACATGGAAGCCCGGGTTCGACGTCTCGACAATGAAGCAGGTGACGCCGCCGCGGCCCTTCTCCGGATCGGTGCGGGCGAAGACGAGGCCGAAATCCGCCTTGTCGGCGCCGGAGATGAACACTTTCGAGCCGTTGATGGTCCAGCCCTCGTTGGTCTTCACGGCCCGCGTGCGGATCGCGCGTGCGGGGTCCGACCCGCCCGACGGCTCGGTGAGCCCGAAGAACGCCTTCTTCTCGCCGCGCAGCATCGGGAAGAGGTAGTTCTCCTTCTGCTCGGGCGTTGCCTCGTAGAGCTGTGCGAGGCCCGCCGCGCCGAACACGCCGTAGCAGGGCACGTAGAGGCCGGCGCGGTGCTGGCCCATCTCGATGGCGAGCAGCACCCGCGTCGTCATGTCGATGCCGGGGCCGCCGAACTCCGCCGGAATGTCGAGGCCGTAGAGACCCATCGCCTTCACCTTGGCGACCAGCGGCGCGCGCATCTCCTCCGGCAGCTCGCTGGCGTCCGGGTCGAGCTTGTCCTCGAGCGGCACGATCTCCTCGCGCACGAAGCGGCGCACCTGCGTGACGATGGCCCGCTGCTCTTCCGACGGCTCGAGGTTCATGTGATGGCTCCGGCTACGGCGGCCGCCGGCCGCACGCTCGAGAAGTGATGGCCGGCTCCGCCGAGGCGGACCGACGACGAATTCTGCTTTGCCGGAGTTGCGCGCGCAATGGCCTCGCGGGCGTCATCCCCGCGCAGGCGGGGACCCACGCCAGGATTGGAGAAAGCCCGAGAATCGCCGTGGGTGCCCGCCTTCGCGGGCATGAGGTAGATGGTCGGGCGAGCGGAGGAGTCTGGGCCACCGGGTCCACGGCAGCGACGACGATTCCCCGCCAAGGCGATGGCCACGCCGCAGGGTGCGGATGCGCTCACGCGCAATGTCCTCACGGGCGTCATCCCCGCGCAGGCGGGGACCCACATCAGGGGTGGAAGAGCCCGAGAATCGCCGTGGGTGCCCGCCTTCGCGGGCATGAGGTAGATGGTCGGGCGAGCGGAGGAGTCTGGGCCACCGGGTCCACGGCAGCGACGACGATGTCCCGCCCAGGCGACGGCCACGCCGCAGGTGCGGATGCGCTCACGCGCAATGGCCTCACGGGCGTCATCCCCGCGCAGGCGGGGACCCACGTCAGGGTTGGAAGAGCCCGAGAATCGCCGTGGGTGCCCGCCTCCGCGGGCATGACGTAGATGGTCGAGGGAGCGGAGGAGTCTGGGCCACCGGGTCCACGGCAGCGACGACGATTCCCCGCCAAGGCGATGGCCACTCTGCAGGTGCGGATGCGCTCAGCGGATATTGTTGATGATCGCGTCCGACTGGGCCTGATGACGGCGGAGCAGGTTGCTCATCATGGACATCATCTGACTGTATTGGCTGAGGACTTCCTGGAGCCGAAAATTGTTGAGCATGCCCCCCGCCGTCTGATCCAGCTCCTCCACGCTGAGGCGACGCATGGCGGGCGTGTCGTTGCGGGGCATGGGCGGGCTCCTGTCGGTGTCGCGGCCGCCGGGGCCGAGTTCGATGGAGCGATCTTGGCGCGAGAAGCCCGGTCAGCCTGTGAGCGCACTCACAGCCGACTGCTTTTTTACAGCGGGCTCAGCCGGCCGAGCGTGGGCAGCGGCTTTCCCACGTTGCCCGTCGGAACGCTGCCGTGATCATGGACGTGCAGCATCAGCAACTCCTGGTACCGCGTCGTATACTGCTGGTTGATCTCGACGCGGAACTGCGAGGCGGAGATCGACGGGTCGGCCATCGCCTTCTCGATCTCACTCCTGACGCCGAACAGCGACCGCCCTCCGGCGAAGCCGATGAAGACCACGTCTCCCTTCGCGTCGGCGAGCTGAAACACGCCGAGTTGCCCGGGCAGCTTCTTCACGATCTCGGGCGTCAGCGGCACCCACGCCTTGGTCATGCGGATGGCCATGTCTTGTTCCTGATCAGGCTCGGCGATGCGCCAGCACTTCGGGGTTGACGACGTTCGTCGGCGTGCCTGCCGCGAATGCCGCGATCTGGTCGAAGATGTCGGTGAACTGGATCTCGTACTCGTCGCGCGTGACATAGCCGACGTGCGGTGTCGCGACCACCTGCTCCATCGTCAGCAGCGGATGCGTGGGATCGCGCAAGGGCTCCTGCTCGTAGACGTCGACGGCAGCCATTCCGGGCCGGCCGGCTCGCAGCGCAGCGACCAGGGCATCCGGCGCGATCAGCCCGGCACGGCTCGTGTTGACGAGCAACGCGGTCGGCTTCATCAGCGCGAGATCGTCGGAAGCCACGATGTGGCGTGTCGCCGGCACGAGGCGCATGTGCAGCGACAGCACGTCCGCGTCCGCGAAGAAATCCTCCCTCGACCGTGCGACGCTCCATCCATCGGCCGTCGCGCGCTCCCGGGACTGGTCCCGCGCCCAGAACTGCACGTCCATGCCGAAGACGCGCCCATACTCGGCAACCGCCCTGCCGATTCGGCCGTAGCCGTAGAGGCCGAGCCGCTTGCCACGAACCGAATGAAACACGCCGGTCTGCCAGATGCCCTGCTTCAAGGCCGCCGCCTGCTGCGGGATGCGCCGCATGGCGGCGAGAACCAGGCCCCACGTCAGCTCGGCCGTGGCGTGCGACGGCGTGTCGGGATGCTGACCGGACGAGACGACGATGCCGAGCCGCGTGCAGTCCGCGATGTCGATGTGCGGATAGACGCTGCGCTGGCTGATGAGCCGCAGCCTCGGCAACCGGTCGAGCAGCGCCTTGCGGATTTGCGTCCTCTCCCGGATCAGCACCAGCACCTCGGTGTCCGCGAGGCGCTCGGCGAGCCGATCCACGTCTTGCACGTGATCGTTCCACACGGTCACGTCGTGCCCCGCCAGCTTGCCGAAGCAGGGCAGCGATCGAATCGTATCGAAGTAATCGTCCAGGATCGTGATTTTCATCGCTCGCGGCCGCTCCGTGCGGGATCAGGCAAGTGCGTCGGCCACATCCTCGACCTCGATCAATTCCATCGACGCGCCCGACCGCTCGAGGATCGGAGCCGCCTCGGTCCGCCGTGCGTCCCGGCGGAAGCGGTCGAGACCGTCGCGCGACGCGAAACGTAGCACGTGCACTTCCACTGTGCCGTCCATGTTGCGCAAGCGGCGCTCGAGCGCACCGCCGTACTCCGCAAGCAACGGGAGCACGCGGGCCTCGTAGGCCTGGAAGTCCGATACGCCGGCCGAAGGCACGCGCGCGCACAGGACCAGCACCAGCTCGGCCAAGGCGCTACACTCCCTTGAACACGGCCTTGCGCTTCTCGAGGCGGGCCCGCATGCCCTCCTGGCCATCCTGCGACGTGCGCGCCTTGTCCACCAGCGCATCGATGTCCTCGTGCGGGATCTGGTCGCGGAAGGCCATCTCGCGCGTGATCAGCGCCTTCATGGCCTTGAGCGAGAGCGGCGCATTGTCCGCGAGGCGCTGGATCACCTTGGCCGCGGCGCCCTCGAGCTCGTCGTGCTCCGCGAGGAAGGCGATCAGCCCCAGCTTGTGGAACTCTTCTGCCGACAGCGGATCGCCGAGCAGCAGCACCTTCTTGGCGATCACCGGGTTTGCCACCTCGAGGATTTTCTTGGCCAGGAACCAGCTCGGCGCGAGGCCGACCTGGGCGAGCGACATGCCGAACCGGGCTTTCCTCGACGCGACCACGATATCGCAATGCAGCGCCAGCTCGTTGCCGCCCGCGATCGCGTCCCCCTGCACGATGCCGACCACCGGCAGCGGATACGTCTCGATTGCGTGCAGCATGTGCTCGATGCCGCTCTCGCCCTGCGGGTTGTTGCGCCGCCACTTGAGGTCGAGGCCGGCACAGAACACCGGGCCGGCGCCACGCACCACGGCGACGCGCTCGTCGGCGCCCGGCGGGGTATCGAATGCAGCCTTGACGAGCTTCATCGTCTCGCCATCGAGCGCATTGCGCTTCTCCGGCCTGTTCAAGGTCACGGTGCGCACCGCGCCCTCGACCTTCCACTCGACGACTGCCATGGCCACGCCTCCGCTGATCAATTCCTCGGAGACGATCTTACACCGCCTGCCCGCGCTGCCCGCAAGCGGAGGCTCGCGGGTAGCGCGACTGCGAGTGGCGGCTTTCTCAGCCGGTGTAGGTGACCTGGCTCTGCACGCCACCGGCCCAGGTTGCGAACGGCATCCACAGCGCCCAGCCGCTGGCGGTCGAGAGATAGGCGCCGGAGGTGCCGTTGATCGTCGTCTGCTGGCCGAATATCACGCCGTTGAGGCTGGCGGCGAACGAGAGCGTGTCGCCGGCATTGAAGCCGAGCAGCGTGTCGAAGTCGCCGTTGACGATGTCGGCGGTCTCGAAGCGGTACACGTCGTTGCCGCCGCTGCCGCCGTACATGTAGTCGGAGCCCGCACCGCCGATGATCGTGTCGTTCCCGGCCGCGCCCGAGCCGCCGTAGATGGTGTCGTTGCCGGTGCCGCCCGACATCGACGCATTCCCGCCGGCCGAGCCAACGGCGAGCACGTCGTTTCCGGCGCCGCCGAGCATGGTGTCGGTGCCCGTCACGGTGCCCGAGAAATCTCCGCCGAACAGCCAGTCGTTGCCGCCGCCGATATCGGTGAGGAAGTCGGAGCCGGCGCCGCCGTAGGCGAATGTGGCGCCGCCCTCGCCCTCGACATAGTCGTTCCCGGCGCCCGCCACGGCGATGTCGCCCACGACTCCCGCGTCGCCGCCGCCGGTCATGATGGTGTCGTTGCCGCCATTGCCGACGATGTAGTCGAGGCCGTCATTGCCGGCAAAAAAATTGCCGTTGGCGTCGCCGATCATCACGTCGGAAAGCCCGGGAACCCGCATTCTATCTGAGCCGACCGCACCCACGATACCGGTCAGGATGTCGTAGTTGCCGAAGCCGTCCTGGGCGAAGCCGCTCTGCAGGTCGACGTAGACGCCGGCCGTTCCACCCACGGTCTGGTCGGACCCGTACCATACGATGTCGAGGCCGCCGAGGCCGTTGATCGTGTCGGCGCCGTTCAGGCCGATGAGCAGATCGGGCCCGGTCGTTCCGTTGATGGCCTCGCCGGCATCGGTGGCTGCTCCGATGAGCTGGCCGCGGATCTCGCCGACGGGGTTGGCGATCGTGTGGATGTTGGCATAGAGGCCGACGTCCTGGCCGATCGTGGCGGCCCCCAGTGTCGCCGCGAATGTGCTGAGCGACGTCGAGGCTGGATCCGTCAACTCCCAGCGGCCGCCTGTGAACGCGGTGCCTGCGATTCCCGATACGAGCCCACCGTCGAAATCGTCGCTGTCCTGGGACTTCCAGTTGAACACGACCCCGCCGTTCTCGCCGGCCAGTCCCGAGTGGAAATGAGCATCGATCACGTCGTCGGTCGTGGCGACCGTCTGCGCTCCGATGCCGAAATAGCTGCCGAAATCGAGGCCGACCGTAAGGAAGCCGTACTCGAGCTCGGTGCTCGCCGGGTTGAACAGGGCGAAGCCATAGCTCACCGCCGTCGAGGCGACGCCCGGCACCTGCTGAGCGCCCGTCATGTTGATCTGAAATGCCGTCGCCATTCTGCCCCTCATATGCCCGTGTGTGTGCTCGCCCGGATCGTATCGGATGATCCGGGCTCTGCGAGCGTACCCCGCGGAGGCGCACTGGTGGCGCTCACGAAAGCGTGTCCTGCGGTCACGCCCCGCCGGCGGTCTTTCGCCGATAGGTCTCCGGGGCGAACAGGCCGAACGCCACCCCCGAGGACATCACGAGCACGGCCGCCAGCGTCAGCGCCGCCACGGCGCCGAAAAGATCGACGACGAGGCCGAGCAGCAGCGGCCCGGCGACGTAGCCGAGGTCAGCGATCATGCGGAAGATGCTCATGGCCGAGGCATTCATTCCCGGCGGCGCCGAATCGGCCGCATAGGCGGCGGGCGCCGTGCCCATGGCCGAGATGGCGACGCCCCACACGATGCTCGCGACGACGAACCATGCATAGGACGGCGCGAAGCAGTAGAGCAGCATCGACGAGCCGGAGACGATGGTGGCGGGCACGATGGCGGCCTTGCGGCCGAAGCGGTCCGTGATCCAGCCGAGCGGATAGGCGGCGATGAGCCCTGCCACGCTGCCGAGCATCAGTGCGAATCCAATGGCTGCCACCGAGACGTCCAGCCGCTCTTTCGCGAGAATGGGGATCACCGTGAACAGCCCGCCGGTGCGCACCACGGCTGCCATCAGCACGATCAGGCTGATGAGGCCGAATCCGACTTTCGAGGTGAGCAACCGCACCTGATCGATGAACGCGACCTTCGCCGCCCCGCCCTTGCTTCCCGCGGCTTTGCCGAGATCGCGCGTCTCGGTCACGAAAAGCCAGGCCACGCCGGTCGCGAGCAGAGCGGCGATGCCGTACGCCCAGAAAGGCGCCGAGAGGCCGTAGTGCTCGGCGAGAAGGCCGCCTGGAAAGGGACCGATGCCGACGGCGAAGATGAACGTCCCCTGGTAGATCGCCAGCATCCGCCCGCGCCGCTCGGGCGTCGTGATGTCGGCGAGCACGATCTGGCCCGTCGTGACGATGAGGCCCGCGCCGGCACCCGCCACGAACCTCGCGACGATGAACTCGGGGAAGCTGGTCGCCGCGGCGCACCACAGGTTCCCCACCGCCGAGATCAGCCCGCCGATGGCGAGCGTGGGCCGGCGCCCGAGCCGGTCCGAGAGCTGACCCGATGGCACCGCCGTGAAGAACCTCGCGAGCCCGTAGACGGCGACGGCCGTGCCCACTGCCGATGCCGGCACCCCGAACGATTGCGCATAGAGCGGAAGTGACGGGATCATTGCGCCGAACCCGAGCTGGTTCACGGCGACCAGCACGCACATCCAGAGCAGGATGCGGTTTTCCAATGCCATTCGAGCAATCCCGCTGGCGGACCGGACACCGCCGGCTCCGCTGAATGTCACGGCGCGATCCCTGTGGTCGCGCCGCAGGCGATAGGTCCGCGGCGGCGCTAGCGCGCGAGCGCCGCGACCGTCTCCTTCAGCACCGCGCCGACGCTGTCGATGTCCTCGCGCGAGACGTCGTGGTGCGTCACCGCGCGGATCATGTTGCCGTAGGTGAGGCCCATGCGAACGCCGCGCGCGAGCAGCGCATCGTGGAGGGCCTTCGACGTGAGGCCGGCTCCCGCCGGATCGAAGAAAACGATGTTGGTCTCGATCGTCGGCGTGAAGAGAGAGAGGCCCTTCACGCTCGCGATGTGCTCGCCCAGCCGGCGCGCGTTGGCATGGTCCTCGGCGAGCTTCTCGACGTTGTGGTCGAGCGCGTAGACGCCCGCGGCTGCGACGATGCCGGACTGCCGCATGGCGCCGCCGAGCCGATGCTTCCACCGCCACGCCTCGCGAATGAAGTCCTTCGAGCCGGCCAGAACGCCGCCGATCGGGCAGCCGAGCCCCTTCGACAGGTCCAGCCAGACCGTGTCGACGTGGCGCGTCATCTCGGTGGCAGCGATGCCTGCGGCGACTGCCGCGTTGAGCAGCCTTGCGCCGTCCATGTGCACGATGAGACCGTGTGCTCTCGCGGCCCGTGCCACGTCGGCGATCTCGGCCGGCTTCCATACCGCGCCCCCACCACGGTTGACGGTCTGCTCGACGACGACGACGCGCGAGATGGGGTTGTGCCGTCCGTCGCCCGTGCGCACGGCAGCCTCGACGTCCGCGCCCGTGAAGATGCCGCGCTGGCTCGCAATGGCGAGCGTCTGGGCCCGCGCCAGCACCGCAGCGCCGCCCCCCTCGGAGGTGAAGACGTGCGTCTCGGCCGCGCCGATGATCTCGTCGCCGGGCCGGCAGTGCACGGCCATCGCCACCTGATTGCACATCGTGCCGGAGGGGAGGAAGACGGCGGCTTCTTTGCCGAGCAGGCTCGCGACCCGCTCCTGCAGTTGGTTGGTCGAGGGATCCTCGCCGCGCTGCTCGTCACCGACCTCGGCCTCGGCCATGGCCTTGCGCATGCCGGGCGAAGGCCGCGTCTGCGTGTCGCTGTAGAGGTCGATCAGGCGGTTCGGGGCGGACGCTGCCACGGCTGGGCTCCATGCGGCGGAAGGGGGAGGCTCGGCGCATATGAGCTTGGCTGCGGCGGCGAGGCAAGCCGAACGGGCCCCGCAGCCGTGTCAGCCGAGACGGTGCCTCGCGTCCGCCATCACACGATCGAACTCCGCCTCGAGCGCCGCATTGAGACCCCTGCAGCCGTCGGCGACGAGGCTCGCGAACTCGAGATAGTCGCGCCGCCGCGAGAGCGTCCACTCACCCGGGGGATTGGTCACCGTGTCCGAGACGTTCGAGGTCTTGTCCGAAAGCTTGATGAGCTTCGCCCGGTCGGAAAGATGCGGCGCGTGGTCGATCTCGAGCCGCTTGCGCTGCTGCCAGGTCAGCCCCTTGTCGTCCGACAGCTCCGCGACGAGTGCCGCGATGTCGTTGCCGAAGAGGCGAGCCAGCTCGGCCCGCGTGGTCTCGGTGTCCTCGATCGTGTCGTGCAGGATGGCGGCGGCGAGGATCGCCGGATCCTCGATGCCGCCGATCCGCTGCAGCCGCTCCGCCACCTCGAGCGGATGGTTGATGTAGGGCGTGTTGCGGATGCCCTTGCGCCGCTGGTCGCGATGCTTGTCGGCCGCGAAATGCGCCGCCTGAATGACGAGCCCGATCTCGGATGAATGCTGCATGTGCTCGCGATTACGCCGGTTGCGGGCAGGGTGCAAGCGGCGGCCGGGAAGCCGGTTGCCCAGCCCGTTCCGCTCCCGGCACCGTCCGGATTGTGATGCGGGCGCCCTACCCTGCCTCCCGGTCACCCGCCTTGCCGTGGGCCCGCCGCCAGCCTCGTCAGATCGGGCACTGGCCGAGCGGTGGCGGCGTCGCCGGCAAAGGCCGCCTCGATTGCCGCGGCGACCTCCAGCACGTGCAGGTCGGAGCCGCGCGGTCCGATCACCTGGATGCCGAACGGCATGCCCTTGTGATCCCGACCCGTCGGCACGTTGCACGCGCAGCAGAGCGCCATGGTCGGCGCATAGGCGAGGGCCAGCCAGCGCATGTAGGTGGGCATCTTCTCGCCGTCGATCTCCTCGACGAAGAGTTGCGCGTGCGGGAACGGCGACACCGAGGCCGTGGGAGCGATCAGCACGTCCCAGTCCTCGAAGAAGGCGTTGACCCGTTGCATCAGCTTGTGCTGCTCGACCATGCCGCGACCGACATCGGCCATCGTGAGCTTCAGCCCGCGCTCCGTATTGTCGATCACGTTGCGGTCCAGCAGATCGCGGTGCCTCGCGAGCCGCTCCTGGTGTGCCGTCACGAAGGCGATGCCGCGGTGCACCTCGAAGATGTCGTGCAGGCCCGAATAGTCGGGGCACGCCTCCTCCATCGCGCCGGCGGAGGTGGCCAGCCGAGTCATCCGCTCGGCGAAGACGGCGCGGATGGCCTTGGCGACAGGCGCTTGCCCGAAGTCCGGCGTGAACGCGATGCGCAGGCTCGCGAGGTCGGCCGGTTGCAGCATGTCGGGAAGATCGAGCGTGCCGGTCGAGTAGGGGTCGTTGGCATCCTCGTCGACCTGCGCGCGCAACAGCAGGTAGGCGTCGGCGACCGTGCGGCCCATCGGTCCGAGCACGCCCCACGGCACCAGCCCGGCCGCGCGGTCGGGCGACGGGACCACGCCTACGGACGGCCGGAATCCGACGATGCCGCAATAGGCCGACGGCGTGCGCAGCGAGCCGCCGTAGTCCGAGCCCGTGGCGAGCGGCATCTGGCCGACAGCGAGCGCCGCCGCCGATCCACCCGAGGAGCCTGCCGCCGTCAGCACCGGGTCGAACGGGTTGCCGGTTGCGCCGTAGACGCGATTGCGCGTGTTGGCGCCGGCGCCGAACTCGGGCGTGTTGGTCTTGGCGAAGACGTTGGCGCCAGCCTCGCGCACGTTGGCGACGTTGGTGCCGTCGTTCGCCGGAACGTGGTCCTTGAAGATCAGCGAGCCCCATGTTGTCCGCAGGCCCTGGACTGCCTCGAGATCCTTGATCCCCACTGGAAGGCCATGCAGCAGCCCGAGCGGACGCCCGGCCATGACGTCGGCCTCCTGCGCCTTGGCGGTCTTGCGGGCGAGGGCCTCGTCCTGCGCCACGACCGCGTTGATCGCCCCGTTCGTGGCTGCCGTCCGCTTCAGGCAGCTCTCGAGCAGCTCCACGGGAGACAGCTTGCGCGCGCCGATCAGGCGGCGGGCCTCGACGGCGGTGAGATCGCAGGGCTCGGTCATCGGTACGTCCTCGTGGACAAGAGTGATGGCGTTCAGCCGCGCACGACGGCCTTGATAGCGGTCTCGTCGGCGGGTAGCGCGGCAAGCTCGGCGAGCGTGATCGGCTTCACCGGCGGTCGGATGCGGAAGTGGCCGACCTCGGCTGGAGATACACCCCGGCGCGCGGCGATCAGCTCGGTCACCGTGAGGCCGCACATCCGGCCCTGGCAAGGGCCCATGCCGCAGCGGGTATAGGATTTGAGCTGTGCCGGTCCGAGCGCACCGAGGTCCACGGCTCGCTCGACCTCGTCCGCGGACACCTCCTCGCAGCGGCAGACGATGGTTGCGCCGGTTGGGCGTCGGAATGCTGGCGCCGGCCGGTAGAAGGCGTCGATGAACGCTCGCGGCGCCTCCAGCGCACGCAGCCTGCGCAATGCCGCGGCTGGGTCGGGCAGCTTGCCGGTGTCGCATCCCGCGGCGCTGGCCGTGGCTATGCCCGCCAGTCGCCCGCGCTCGACGGCCGCCTCCCAGCCGGCGATGCCCGCACCGTCTCCCGCGATTGCGATGCGCTCGAGGCTGGTCTGCCCGTCGCGATCGACCTCGGGCACGAAGCAAAGCTGGCGCTCGTCCCAGCGATGCGGGACCCCGGCCGCCATCGCGAGATTGACCTGCGGCACCACGCCCTGGTGGAGCAGCACGGTATCGGCCGCGACGTGGCCCTCGGCCGTGCCGCGCCAGTAGCGAGCCCCGGTCGCGCGCTCTGTCCCCTCGATCGCGACCGCCGTCACCTTGCGCACGACCTTCACCCGGCGGCGCACCTCGGCCATCAGTGCGAGACCTTTGGCCAGGTAGCGCGAGGCCGCGAACGCCGGCAGCGCCGAGGCCGCTGCAAGTCGCGCGGCCGGGTCCGTCGTGTCGAGAATGGCTGCGATGGTGCCGCCCGCGCGCAGGAGTTGCGCCGCGTAGAGCCACACCAGTGGCCCGCACCCCGCGATCACCACCTTGCCCTTCGGATAGAGGCCCGACGCCTTCAGCATCCCCTGCGCGCCACCGACGGTAAGGACGCCGGGTC
>JBFWQN010000070.1:0-14667 GCA_050249405.1 Hyphomicrobiaceae bacterium
GCTGGATGTTCGCCGAGAGCCCTGGCCTCAATGCCGTGGAGCATCCGGTGTACGATGTCTGGCTCACTGAATGCTCCGAGCCGACGGCTGCAGCATCGGCGCAAGCGCAAACGGGAGGTCGGCCGCGAGCAGATGGCGCGGCCGCCGGAGATGGCGAGGACGCGAATGGCCCGCCGCAGCGCCGTTCCCGACCGAAGCGCTGACGGACGCGGGTGTCGTCAGTAGCGCGTGATGACGACACCCGTCTCGCGCGTGATCCGGCCACCATCCTGGCTCAGGTCCATCGTCAGCAAGGCCCGGCCCCGGCCCCGCGAGACGCGTGTCGGCGAGGCGACGCTGAACTCGTAGAGGAACGAGACGTCGTAAATCTTCTCCGCCCCCGGGCGTCGCTCGACCTTGAGCGTATCGCGCAGCAGGCGATAGCTCCGCCTCGGCCAGCGGTCGAAGTAGGCGCGCTTGTCGGCCAGCACGCGAGCGCGCGTCCAGCGACGATTGTCGAAATAGTCGACGCTCGGCGCGTAGAGCCGCTCGAGCTCCTCATCGGTGCGGCGCTCACCCGACAGGTAGAACTCGGCCAGGAAGCTCGCGACGCGATCCTCGAAGGCTGCAAGCTTCTCGGGATCAATAACTTGTGCCTCGGCCGGCGCCGGCCGCACGGCGGCGTCAGCCTCAGCGAAGCGGACCGGACCCGCGCCGGGGGACGCAAGCGACAGCGAGGGTGCGACCATCACACCAAATAGGATGGCGATTGGAACGGCAGTGCGCATCAAGACCTCCTGGCTCGGGGCCGGCGTCCCGATGGCGACTGGGGCGGACCCGGCGCATCATCGATATACGTGCGAGCGGCCCCCGCAGTGTCACAGAGCACACAACAAAATGGATGGGAGCGGCGCCTCGGAGCCTCACAATACCGTCAGGAGCCGTCCTAGAAGGCCGTCCGGGTCGTGCAAGACGCGCATGCCGTTCCCGGCAACGCGCCGCGTGGAGGGATCGACAGGGTCGACTGCCGCCCAGCCCGGGGCGACGAAGCTCACCTCGATCTCGGCGCCACCGTCGAATTTGAGGTGGCGCGAGCAGGCCCGGCCATAGTCGCATTCCGTCCAATGGCCTGGACCGAGGCCGGCCGCATGCCAGTCGATCTCGTCCATCCAGGACGAGCCTGATCGGAAGGGCTCGGGGTCATCCACGACCAGCACGATGTCGGCGTCCGACTCGGCGTGGCGGCGATCATCGGCGCTCCACGAGCCGACGAGAGCCATCCCTCGCACCCGAGCATCGCGGCCAGACCAGGATTTGAGGGCCTCGAGCAGTCGCTCCATCCGCTGCGCATCGAAGTTGCACATTCAATGCTCCTCGCGCTCGTTGCTGCGACAATCCCCTCCTGCCACTGCCTCCCCGCCCGCGCCACGGCCTGGATCAATAGAGCTTCGCCCCGAAATTGCGCTCGGTATCGAACTCGGGCGAAAGGCGTCCGGTGGGCATCGCCGCCTCGCCCGCCGTGCGCGGCAGGAAAACACCCGAGCCCGCGCTCGACTTGATCTTGCCGTCGTCCGCGATCACCTCGCCGCGACGCAGCACCGTCACCGGCCAACCCTCGATGGTGCGGCCAGCGTAGGGTGTGTAGCCGGTGTTGTCGTGCACGCCGGCGTCGCTGATGGTGGTGCGGCGCTTGGGGTCCCAGATGCAGATGTCGGCGTCGGCGCCGATGGCGATCTGGCCCTTGCGGGCGCCGAGCCCGTACATGCGGGCGGGAGCGGTCGCCGTCCACTCGACGAAGCGGTCGATGCCGTAGCGGCCCTTGGAGATCATGGCGTCGAAGAGCAATGGCAGGCGCAGCTCCAGGCCCGGCATGCCGTTGGCGATCTCCTTGAAGGACGGCTCGGGGCCGGCGCGCAGCTTACCGGTCGCGTCGAAGCGGTAGGGCGCGTGATCGGAGGAGACGAACTGCAGATCGCCGATCTCCAGCGCATGCCACAGCGCCTCCTGATCGGATTTCCAGCGCAGCGGCGGGCTGCAGATCCACTTGGCGCCCTCGATGCCGGGCTTCACGAGGTCGTCGACCGTGAGCGTGACATACTGGGTGCAGGTCTCGCCGAACATCTTGACGCCACGGCCGCGCGCCTCGCGGATCACCTTGACGCCCTCGGCGGTGGAGACGTGGTAGACGATGACCGGCTGGTCGATGAGCTCCGAGAAGGCCGCCAGGCGGTAGATCGCCTCCGACTCGCAAAGGCGCGGGTGATGCACGGCATGATATTGAGGCGCCCGGTAGCCGCGCTCGACCAAGCGGCGGCCCATCCACGAGATCATGCCGTTGTTCTCGGCATGGACGCAGACGAGCGCCTTGTTCTCACGGGCAGCGATGAGCGTGTCCAGCAACTGCTCGTCGTCGACCTTGGTGTGCTCGTAGGTCATGAACAGCTTGATCGATGCGTGGCCGCTTTTCACGAGAGGCGGCAACTCCTCCTTCAGAACGCGCGCGTTGGGATCGGCCAGGATCATGTGCAGGGCGTAGTCGATCATGGCGCCGCGCTTGGCCAGCACGTGGTAGTCCTCGACCGTCTTGGCGAGGCTGTTGCCGCGGTGCTGGGCTGCGAAGCAAACGACCGTGGTCGTGCCGCCTAGGGCCGCCGCACCGGTCGCCGTCTCGAACGTGTCGGCATTGAAGACGCCCATGCCGGATAGCTGCTCGATATGAGCATGGGCATCGACGCCACCGGGCAGAACCAGCTTGCCGCGGGCGTCGATCTCGCGTTTTCCAGGCCCCAGATTGCGACCGACGACCGCGATCGTCTCGCCGACGACGGCCACGTCGGCCTCGAACGCGCCGGCCGAGGTTCCAACCGTGCCGCCCCGGATGACGATGTCGTATTCGGCCATGCCGGCTCTCCTGCCCCAGCTCTGCTGCAAACTGTCACACCATCGGCGAGAGCCCTCGCCTTGGCAAGTGCTCCCGGCCGCCGCTTTTTCAGGACACCTGCCTCATAGGGCGGCTGAGCCTGATCCCTAGCAGAAGGCGTGGCGCGCGCAACGAGCGGCAAAATGCCGACATGCGCGGCCGCCGACCGCTCCAATTCCCAGCAGGCCACTAGCCCCCGCGCCGCATTCCTCGCTAGCATCGGCTTTGCAACCCCGACCCACACGAGGAGAGTTTTCATGGCCACGCCTCCATCACCGTCGCGCGATGCCGTCCGGGCCACCGTGCCGAAGCTCATCGATCTCACCGAGAACGTGCTGTTTGGCGACGTGTGGGAGAGGAAGGAGCTGTCGAAGCGCGACCGGAGCCTGATCACCTGCGCAGCTCTCGTCGCGATGAACCGCACCGAGCAGCTCAAAGGCCACGCCGGCCGGGCGCTCGACAACGGCGTGACGCGGCAGGAGCTGACCGAGCTCGTGACGCACCTCGCATTCTACGGCGGCTGGCCGGTCGCCATGTCGGCCGCGGGCGTCATCCGCGACGTGTTCGCGGCGCGCGATGCCGAGGGGAAGAAGTCGTAAGCCGCAGGCTGCGACCGGGCCCCGATGCTGCTGCGGCGGCCCTCTCCCCGAGGGGGCGGGCCGCGCACACGGCTTGGCCAGACACGACACGCAGAGAAGCGAACCAGCAAAGCGAACCAGCATGAAAGTCGGATTCATCGGCCTCGGCACCATGGGTGCCTTCATGGCCGCCAACCTGTCGAAGTACCTCGAGAAATCAAACCACGGCTTCGTCGTCCACGACGTCCGGAAGAGCGCTGCGGAGCCGTTCATCGCGCAGGGCGCCGAGTGGGCCGACAGCCCGAAGGCGGTGGCGGAGAAGTGCGACCTCGTCTTCCTGTCGCTGCCGGGGCCGAAGGAGGTGGAGGCGGTCGCGACCGACGCGGCCACCGGCATTCTCGCCGGATTGAAGAAGGGTGGCGCCGTCTTCGACCTTTCAACCAACTCGCCGACGGTCGTTCGCCGGATCGCCGCGATCTACAAGGAGAAGGGCGTCACGTTCATGGACGCGCCCGTTTCAGGCGGTCCGACGGGTGCGCGCACCGGCAAGCTCGCCATCTGGGTCGGCGGCGAGAAGAAGGTGTTCGACGAAAGCAAGGCATTCCTCGACGCGTTCGCCGACCAGGCGCGCTACATCGGCGAGATCGGCGCCGGCTCGGTCGCGAAACTGGTGCACAATGGTGCCGGCTACACGATCCAGGCGGGCCTTGCCGAGCTGTTCACGATGGGCGTCAAGGGCGGCGTGGAGCCGTTGGCCCTGTGGGAGGCGATCCGAACGGGCGCGGGCGGGCGCGGGCGCACGTTCGACCGGCTGGTCGACCAGTTCCTGGTCAACAAGTACGAGCCGCCGGCCTTCGCGCTCAAGCTGGCTTTCAAGGACATGACGCTTGCCACCGAGCTCGGCCGTGAGCTCGGCGTGCCCATGCGGCTCGCCAACATGGCCTACGCCGAGATGAGCGAGGCCATGGCGCGGGGCTGGGACGCACAGGATTCGCGGTCGCCGATGAAGCTCCAGATCGAGCGCGCCGGCGTCGATATCGCCGTCGATCCGAAGCGTATCGAGCAGGTTTTCGAGCGCGATCCGCCAGCGCAGGGCGATCCGAAGCGGGCGAAGTAGCGGACGAGGGCCGTTCGGCGGCGCTTCCATCGGGCCGGTCCCCAAGGGGGCCGGCCTTTCGTTTGCCGGAACGGCCTCGAGCTCAGCTCGACGTCTCCGTACCAATTGTCGCCGCGCTGCAAAAGGATCATAGTGCAGCGCAGCAATCTGCCGGCCGAGCGGCCCTGTGGAGCGATCCCGATGACAGCGACGAAGCGCGACGAGCCCTGGATTTTCCGCACCTACTCGGGACACTCGACCGCCGCCAAGTCGAATGCGCTCTACCGCTCGAACCTCGCCAAGGGGCAGACGGGCCTCTCCATCGCCTTCGACCTGCCGACGCAGACGGGCTACGACCCGGATCACGTGCTGGCGCGCGGCGAGGTCGGCAAGGTCGGCGTGCCGGTGGCTCACATCGGCGACATGCGCACGCTGCTGGACCAGATCCCACTCGGCGCCATGAACACGTCGATGACGATCAACGCGACGGCGGCGTGGCTGCTGGCGCTCTACGTGGCCGTCGCCGACGAGCAGAGTGTGCCCCGCACCAAGCTGACTGGCACGATCCAGAATGACATCATCAAGGAGTACCTGTCGCGCGGCACCTACGTTTTCCCGCCGGAGCCGTCGCTGAAGCTCATCAAGGACACGATCGTGTTCTCATGCCGGGAGATCCCGCGCTGGAACCCGACCAACGTCTGCTCCTACCATCTGCAAGAAGCCGGCGCGACGCCGGTGCAGGAGCTGGCCTTCGCGCTCGCGACCGCGATGGCGGTGCTCGACACGGTCAGGGCCTCGGGCGAGGTAGCCGCGAGCGAGCTGCCGCAGGTGGTCGGCCGCATCTCTTTCTTCGTGAACGCGGGCCTCAGGTTCATCACCGAGATCTGCAAGATGCGGGCGTTCACGGAGATGTGGGACGAGCTGTGCGCCGCGCGCTACGGGGTGGCGGACCCGAAGCTCAGGCGGTTCCGCTACGGCGTGCAGGTGAACTCGCTCGGCCTCACCGAGGCTCAGGCCGAGAACAACGTCTATCGCGTCCTGCTCGAGATGCTGGCTGTCACGTTGTCCAAGGATGCGCGCGCTCGAGCCGTCCAGCTTCCCGCGTGGAACGAGGCGCTCGGTCTGCCCCGGCCCTGGGACCAGCAATGGTCGCTGCGCATGCAGCAGGTGCTCGCCTACGAGACGGACCTGCTCGAGTATCCGGACATCTTCGACGGATCGAAGGCGATCGCCGCCAAGGTGGAGGCGCTCAAGGCCGAGGCCAGGGCAGAGCTGCGGCGCATCGAGGACATGGGCGGGGCCGTCGCCGCCATCGACTACATGAAGCGACGGCTGGTCGAATCCAACACGGAGCGTCTGCGCAAAATCGAGACCGGCGAGCAGGTGGTCGTGGGAGTCAACCGCTGGACCGAGACGGAGCCGTCGCCGCTCACGACGGGCGATGGGTCGATTCTCACCGTCGACGAGGGCGTGGAGCGCGAGGCCATCGAGCAGCTGGCCGCCTGGCGGTCCAGCCGTGACGAAGGAGCCGCGAATGCCGCACTCGCGGAGCTGGAACGTGCCGCCAAAGAAGGCCGAAACGTCATGGAGCCGTCGATCGCCTGTGCCAAGGCCGGCGTAACGACGGGCGAATGGGGCGCGGCGCTGAGGCGCGTGTTCGGCGAGTACCGAGCGCCGACGGGCGTGGCGCAGGCGCGTTCCACCGGCAGCACAGGCGTCAACGACGTCCGCGAGCGCGTGGAGACCGTGTCGGAGCGGCTGGGACGGCGGGTGAAGATCCTAGTCGGCAAGCCGGGGCTCGACGGCCATTCCAACGGCGCCGAGCAGATCGCCGTGCGTGCCCGCGACTGCGGCATGGAGGTGGTCTACGAGGGCATCCGGCTCACGCCGTCGCAAATCGTGCGAGCAGCGGTCGACGAGAGCGTGCACGTGGTGGGCCTGTCGATCCTCTCGGGCAGCCACGTGCCGCTGGTCCGCGACGTGATGGAGCGGATGAGGGCCGAAGGCCTCGACGATGTGCCGGTCGTGGTCGGCGGCATCATCCCGCCGGCCGATGCCGAGACCCTGAAAGGCTTCGGCGTGGCGGCGGTCTATACGCCGAAGGACTACGAGCTCAACGCCATCATGGGCGACATCGTACGGCTCGTAGAGACGGGAGTGGAGGCCTGAGCGATTGCCGCCCGCCCCTAGAACAGTCGCAGCAGGTAGGCCTGAAGGTCGGCCACGACATTGCCGTGGCTCTTGGCGAGCTGCCAGCCCACGGACGCGGCTGGCGCCAGCATCCGGATCATAACAGCGCGGGCCTCGCTCGACCCCATCGTCTGGTGGCGGCCTTCGAGGTAGGTGATGCGAAGAATGGCAACGGCGGCATCGAGCCTGTGCTCGAGTGCCCGAATGTCGCCAGCCAGAGCGTCGGTGCCTCGAACCTCCACGGCGGCGCGGGCTCCCTCGGCGCGGGTCAGGTTCTCGGCCAGCAGATGCCGCATGGCGAGCGTCTCGTCGGCGACGGCGCGGCTGATCTTGCGCTTGAGGAGCAACCACGACGGCACAAAGCTCGCGACGAGCAGAAGGGCGGTGATGGTCAGGCCGACATAGTCGGTGAGCTCGCCACCCGTGTACCAGATGTAGGCCACCGTCACGGCGGTGAACGCGAGCACGATGCTGGCGCCCTGAGCGCCCATCTGCAGGAACGGCTTATAGTGCTTGTCGTGCAGCACGATCTCGACGGAGGCGCGGAAGCGGTAGCGATCGAGCACCCACCACGTCTTGACGAGAAAGCCGACCAGGACGACCCAAATGAAGGCGTTCAGGAACCATTCGACCGACCAGATGCCCCACATCAGGTAGTCGATGGGAAGCACCGTGTCCGGCCCGCCCTGGCGCGCATAGCGGTCGGAGAAGAGATAGAGGAAATCGAGGGCGATGAAGGGCAGCGCGACGAGCATAGCCGCGAGCGCGCCCGGTGCGCCGAGGACGCGCTCGACGAGCGTGCGGACCTGCCGCCGGGGCACGTCGAGGTAGCCGACGCCGCGCTCGAAGCCATTGGTGTAGACGCGCACGAAGAGGCGGAGGGCGACGATGTGCGCCGCCATATAGAACGGCTGAAAGTGCCACTCGGGTGCTGCGAGAAAAGTCGAGAGCCTTGGTGCGAGGCAAAGCCCTAGCAGCCATAGCGACAAGCCGACGGCGGCGGCAAACAGCAGCGTGCCAGCCATTTTTCGAGGCAGCATCCTGTCGATCGGCCAACTTGCGCTGCCATCGACCTGCGCGCCGCCAGATCCAGCCGGTGGCCGCGCCAGCCCGACGCCCCAGTCTCCCAAATCGGTCTGGACATGGTCGAGGCCCCGCACCTCGCGCGGGCTGGCGGGTAGCCGAGCGCGACGGCGCGACATCGCTCCTGCCACGACACTCAGGGCGAGCAGCACGGCAAGACAAACCAAAGCCGCCGTGCGCGCGGTACGATCGTCGCGCAGCAGCTCTCCGAGATCCAGGCCCACCGAGGCAATGAGCTCACGCCAACTCATGCGCAATCATGCCACGAGAGGCGAGCGCTGCCTGTGGCCGGCACGCTGCAGTCGCCACCAAACTCGGTGGCAACTGCCTCGTCACCGAGGCGCCTGGGCGGCCTCGCTCGTCGCCGGACGGACGGGTCACGCCGCCTGGATGTTCGAGCGCTTGACGTGATCCAGGTTGGCGCCCTCGATGCGGATCAGCTTGGTCGGCTTCTGGCGGTTCGGCGAGTGGACCACGCCGACGTCGTAGAATTTCACGTCGCCGGGATTCATCTCGTACGTGCGAACGGCCTCGACGAGCGAGGGGCTCGCTGCATCGCCCTTCTTCGTGATCTTCCAGTCGGTCATCATGGTCTGGCCTTGCGCCTGACCGTAGATCGCCCAGCTGTGGCCGTGGTCGTGCGGCTTGCCGACCGCCTTGTCCTCGTGCACGTGACCGCAGATGCAGAAGCCGAGCTCCGGATCCTCGTAGAGCACCTTGCGCGGCTTGCAGGCCTCGGCCGTCAGGTGCTTCGCCACGAAAGCCTCGTCCTTGCAGGCTTTCGAGACGAGGTCGCACACCTTGGCGCGGCCGGCGCTGCTCGGATCGGCCTTCAGGGTCGCCTTGATGTCGGAGGCGAGCTGCTCGAGCGTATAGGCCATGGTCGTTTCTCCGGTTTGACTGCCGGGAGGGCTGACGTTCCGCCAGAGCCTCCCACTGCAGAAAATCATGCCAGGAACGCCATTCCGCAGCGGTCGAAACGGTCTGTCAAGGCGGGACGTGGTCCCGCACTCACAGGCTGATCAGCCGATTGCGCGGCGCGCCGCGGCGACGGCCTCGAGATGGGCGATCTGGTCGCCGGCGAAGCGGAGAACGAGGTGGCCGGCACCGGCGCGTGCGTATCCCGCGAGGTACTCGGCGACATCGCCCGGCCGCCCCGCGAAGCACTCCTGGCGCTTCTTCAGGGCGACGGCTGGGGCCCCATAGTAGGACTCGAGATACTTGTCGAGACGAGCGCCCGCGGCGGCGACATCGTCATCCAGCGATAGCGTGAGATACATCGAGCCAGTGAGCCGAGCCGGATCGCGGCCCGCCTCGACTGCAATGCGACGAACCTCGGCCCACTTGGTGGCCCACGCCTCGGCGTTGCCCTCGTTCGGCATCCAGCCGTCGAAAAACTTTCCGGCACGGTCCAAGCTCGGCGGGAGGGCGCCGGCAACCCAGAGCAGCGGACCTCCCGGCCTGTGCGGCGTCGGCCCGACTGTCGCCTTGTCGAGCTTCCAAAGGCCGTCCCAGGTCACCGGCTCACCCGACCAGAGCGCGCGCGCGAGGCGCAGACCCTCCATCATGCGGCCGACGCGCTTCTCGAAGGGCACGCCCGCCGCCTCGAACTCGGCGCGGATGGAGGGCACGTCACGCGCGATGCCGACGCCGAGGACGAGGCGGCCCTCGGAGATGCGGTCGATCGTTGCGGCTTGATGGGCGAGCAGCACGGGATTGCGGAGGGCGGGCAGCAGCACGGCGGTTCCGACCTTGACGCGCGGCACGCGCGCGGCGACGGCAGCGAGCATGGCCAGCGGCTCGTGCCGGGGACGCGCCGTAAGACTGTCTCCAATCCAGATGCCGTCGAAGCCCAGCAGCTCGGCCCTCTCGGCGAGGGACAGCATGCCCGCCGTCTCGTTGCGGCCGGACATGATCATCTCGCGGGTGGGCAGCAGATAGCCAAGCTCGACGGGCATCGTGTGGGTCTCCGGAAGGTCCGCCCCGATTGAAGCAGAGTTCGAACGGTCCTCCAACGTCATCCGATCGCTGCTCGGTGCCAAGCTCGTCGCGGCTTGTCGCGGCGGGCGCATGCTGCCTTACTCTTGCGGCCGATATCACGGGGGTAGCCGCAATGACCGTCGCCGAGACGCTTGCCGAATTCCTGATCGCAGTGACGCCGGGTGAGCTCCCCGAGCGAACGATCGATCTCGCCGCGATGGTCGTTGCGAGCACGATCGCCAGCGCCGCCTGCGGAAGACACATCGAGTCCGCACGCATCGTGCGCGACATCGAGGTGGAGCGCGGTGGCCGGACCGATGCCTCGCTCTGGTTCGAGGCGGGCCTCAAGCTGCCGGTCGTCGGCGCAGCGCGGGCCAATGCGCTGATGAGCGATGCCGCCGCATCCGACGACAGCGACCTGCGCAACATCGTGCATTGCGGCACGCCGCTGACGGCCACGGCTCTGGCCATCGCTGAAAAGACGGGAGCGAACGGCCTCGACGTGCTGACGGCGATCGTCGCCGGCTACGAGGCGGCAGGCCGGATCGGCGAATCGATCATTCCCCGCTTCGACCATCGTGGTCACCACGGCTGCATGGGCGCGGCGTTCGGGCCAGCCATCGCTGCCGCGCGGCTGCTCGGCCTCGACGCGCGACAGGCGGCGCACGCGCTGGCGCTGACGGCGACGTCGATCGGCGGGCTCGCCAAGGCAGCCGCGACGAGCGTGGCGCGCGAGTATCACGCGGGCCTCGCGACGATGCTCGGCATCGAGGCGGCGCAGGCGGCGCAACGCGGCTACACGGGCGAGCTGACCATTTTCGAGGGCGAGCGCGGCTTCTGCCGGCTGTTCGGCGGACCGGAGGGCGACGCGGCGATCCTCACGCGCGGTCTCGGCGAAAGCTGGGACATCGCGACCGATCTCGCGTTCAAGCTGGTGCCGGGTGGGCATCCGTTCCACGCCTTCGGCGAGGCGGCCGCCAACGCGGCGCGCGAGGGCAACATCGCGCCCGAGACGATCAGGGCCATCGTGGTGTCGCGGCCCGGCCTCACGGCACTGTCAGGGCCCAGGCATCCGCAGGATCTGATCGACATGGCGCACAGCCCTGCCTACTTCACCGCAGCCGGGGCGCGGGACAAGCACTTCGGCTGGGAGCACGCGAGTCCCGAAAAAATTGCCGATCCGGTCATCCACGCGCTGATCGACAAGGTGTCGGTGGGGCCACTGCCGACCGAGACCGCGTCGCTCTATCGCCAGGGCGCGACAGTGCGGATCGATACGGCGGACGGCCGCAGCCACACGAGCACGGTGCTCGTCCCGAAGGGCGCCGCGTGCCTCGGCGTGGGCTGGGTGGAGATCGAGGACAAGTTCCGGGCGCTCGCGCCACATGCGCCGCTGTCGCCAGGGCAGGTCGAGGCAAGCCTTGCGTCGATACAGAGCCTGCGCGAGGCGCCGAGCGTGGCGGGCGTGGTGGCGAAACTCTCCTGAGACCCCATCCGATTACGCGATTGCTCACGCGGCTGTGACTGCGACCAGTCCGGCTGCATGCGATAAGCGGCTCGCGCACCCGCCCGCTTGCCCGCCATCGCTGCGCTCGACTGGCTGGTCGCGGTGTCTTTGCAACGAGGTCCAGCGATGCACCCTGCTCCCCGCGTGCTCAACAGGCGCTCTCTCCTTCTGGCGACCACGCTGATCGTGTCCCTGATCGGAATTGCCATCCCGGCGCTGGCGTCCAGCAACGTGCAACCCGGCAAGCCTGCTCCGGACTTCACGGCAACAGATACGACCGGCAAGCCGGTGTCGCTCGCGGCACTGAAGGGCAAGACCGTGGTTCTCGAATGGACCAACGACGGCTGCCCGTATGTCGGCAAGCACTACGGCAGCGGCACGATGCAGAAGCTGCAAACCGATGCCACGAGCAAGGGTGTCGTCTGGCTCACCGTCATTTCGTCGGCGCCCGGCACGCAAGGCTATGTGAAAGGCCTCGAGGCCGACAAGCTGACGGCCGATCGCAAGGCTGCTCCGACGGCCGTGCTGCTCGATCCCAAAGGCGACCTCGGCCGCCTCTACGGAGCCTCGACGACGCCGCACATGTTCGTCATCGATGGTGCGGGAATGCTGCGCTACATGGGCGCCATCGACGACAAGCCATCGTCGAGCAAGTCAAGCCTGCAGGGGGCGAGGCCCTATGTGCGTGAGGCGCTCGATGCGCTCGCGGCCGGCCAGCCGGTTAAGCTGGCCTCGACCCGGCCCTACGGTTGCTCGGTCAAGTACGCGGAGTGAGGCCCAGCAGTCGTATCGGCCCATAGGGCTCAGACGGCCGTCGCAAAATACCCCTCGATGAATCGCTCGTAGATGTCGGTCAGCTTGACGAGATCGGCCACCGGGCAGCGCTCGTCGACGGCGTGGATGGTCTCGTTGACGAGGCCGAACTCGATGACCGGGCAATAGGCCTGGATGAAGCGGGCATCGGACGTGCCGCCGGCCGTCGTCAGTGCAGGCGCACGGCCGGTCAGTTCGCCGACCGCCCTGCGCATGGTCTCGACCAGCGGGCCGGGCTTCGTCAGGAACACGTCGCCCGTGCCGGAGAACGAGACCTCGAAGCGCGCCGACAGCTCCTTCGCTGCCATGGAGCACTGCTCGCGCACCCAGGCCTCGACTTTCGGGCGGCGCCAGAGGTCGTTGTAGCGGATGTTGAAGCGGGCACGCGCCTCGCCGGGGATGACGTTGGCCGCCGTGCTCGCGGCCGAGATGACCGTCACCTGCAGGTTCGACGGCTCGAAGTCGGGCGTGCCCTGGTCCATCGGCGTCGCCGACAGGCGGTCGATGAGGCGGGCAAGCTTCGGAACCGGGTTCTCGGCCATGTGCGGGTAGGCCGCGTGGCCCTGCTTGCCGTGGACGACGAGCTCGCCGTTGAGCGAGCCACGGCGGCCGATCTTGATCTCGTCGCCCAGCGCCTTGGGGTTCGACGGCTCGCCCACAACGCAGGCGTCGATCCGCTCCCCATTGTCACGCATCCAGTCGAGCACCTTCATGGTGCCGTTGATCGACGGGCCTTCCTCGTCGCCGGTGATCAGCAGCGAGATCGAGAAATCGGGCTTGTGGCCGTGCGTTCCGACGTAGCGGAGCGCGGCGGACACGAAGCAGGCGATGGCGCCCTTCATGTCCACGGCGCCACGGCCGTAGAGCACGCCATCGTGAATCTCGGCGCCGAAGGGGGGCCGGGTCCAGGCCGCCTCGTTGCCGACGGGCACGACGTCGGTATGACCGGCGAAGCAGAGGTTGGGCTGGCCGCGGCCGAAGCGGGCATAGAGGTTCTCGACGTCGGGTGTGCCAGGCTCGGTCATGCTCAGGCGATGGCAGGTGAAGCCGGCCGGCCGCAGCACCTGCTCGAGCAGCGTCAGCGCGCCGCCTTCCTCGGGCGTGACGGAACGGCACCGGACGAGCGCCTGGGTAAGGCCGACGGGATCGTGCGCGATAGCGGTCATGGGGCGCTCGTCTCAGGAATTGGCTGTAGCGTGGCTTACGCGAACCTTGCCGGACGGCAAATGTGACAGGGCGCACCCTTCGACGCGCCGCTGCCCTTTCCGTCCGGCAAAAGGATCACCGTCATGTTGGTGGCATTTGATCGGGCGGCACGGCAGATAGTCTCATCCGCGCCATGTGGAGGCCCCCATGACCGATCGCCGCTCATTCCTGGCCGTCGTCACACTCTCGACCGCCGCCGCAGCCTTCATGCTCTCGTCCAGCCTGACGGGAAGCACGCCCGTCGCTGCACAAGCCGCACCCGTCTACCTGAGCAGGGGCCTTGCGGTCGGCGGCTACGATCCGGTCGCCTACTTCACCGAGAAGAAGCCGGTGAAGGGAAATCCTGCCCTCACGCTCGAGCACGAGGGCGCCAAATACCTCTTCTCGAGCGAGGCCAATCGGGAAGCCTTCAAGAAAGAGCCGACCAAGTATGCGCCGCAATATGGCGGCTACTGCGCCTGGGCCGTGTCGCAGGGCTATACGGCGCACGGCGATCCGCTCGCCTGGACCGTTCACAACGACCGGCTATTCCTCAATTACAACAAGAGCGTGAAGGCAGGCTGGGAGAAGGACATCCCCGGCAATGTCGTGAAGGGCGATGCCAACTGGCCAAAAGTGCTGCAGAAGAAGTGAGGCAACGGCCCGGTCCGTGCGAACCGGGCCGTCAATTCCCCGGCTATGCTGTCGCCGGCAGCCTTTGCGGAGCACGCGCGGAGGCACCACCCTCGGCGGGCGGCTCGATGCGGAACCAGGCGACGTAAAGCGCCGGCAGGAAAACCAGCGTCAGCAATGTCGCGACGGCGAGGCCGCCCATCACCGCAAACGCCATCGGCCCCCAGAACACGGTGGGCGCGATAGGGATCATGCCCAGGATGGCCGCTGCGGCGGTCAGCAGGATCGGCCGCAAACGGTGCTCAGTGGCATGGATGACGGCCGTCCAGCGGTCCTCGCCCGAGGCGACGTTCTGGTCGATCTGGTCGATCAGGATCACCGAGTTGCGGATCACCATGCCTGCGAGTGAAATGACCCCCAGGATGGCGACGAAGCCCATCGGGCGGCCGGACAACAGCAACGCCGCGGCAACGCCGATGATGGCGAGCGGCGCGGTCAGCAAGACGAGCCACAGCCGCTGGAAGCTCATCAGCTGGACCATCAGGATGGTCACCATGATGAATACCATCAAGGGGAATACGGCGAAGATCGAGGCCTGCGCCTTGGCGCTGTCCTCGACGGTGCCGCCAACGGTCACCGAATAGCCCGGCGGCAGCTTGGCGCGGAAAGCGTCGAAGTCGGAGGCAAGCTCCTTGTTCACCGT
>JBFWQN010000071.1:0-14639 GCA_050249405.1 Hyphomicrobiaceae bacterium
ACCATGCCGCTGCTGCTCGGTCTCTTCTCTCGCCCGGCGGCCATCGGACTGGGGCTCGTCGGTATGAGCCTGATGCCGTGGGGGGCGCTCGCGATCTCGGCACACGTCGGCGCCAAGCTTTCAGGCGTGTCTCTCGATGTGCTCGCCAGCTGGATCGCGGCCGTCAGCGGCGCCGTAGCGTTCTTCCTGCCGCTGTTGTGTCTCTTTTTTGCTCGGCCCTGGTCGCGGCGCGATGCAGCCGCCGCCATCGCGGCCGGTGCGGTGCTCTGGCTGGCGTGTGGCGCAGCCACGAGGCTCGTCGGGGTCGAGGTGGCGGGTGTTGCCGGTGGACTGGCGGTCATCGCGCTCATGGCGCTGATCGCGCCGCGCCGGGCCGGGCTCGCCGCAGCGCTGCGCGCCCCGGGGCTCATGCCCTATCTGGTCCTACTCGGTGCCGTCCTGGTGCAGAAGCTCGCCGTCGGCCCTCTCGCGGCTCAGGGCTTCGCGCCGGCCCTCGATTCCGGCCGGGTCCGCTTCGCCGCCATGACGTCGCCTGGGGTGGCCCTTCTCGCGGCCACGCTCGTGACGGCGTCCGGGGCGGTCTCACCGGCGCTCGTCGCGGCGATAGCGAAGCGCGCCTGGCGGCCGGTGGCCGCCACCGCCTTCTTCATGCTGGCGGCGCGGCTGCTCGTCGAATGCGGCGCCATCGCGTCGCTCGCCGCCGGCATCGGCGGCCTCGGGCGGGATGGCGCGGTCGTCGCCGTGGCCATGCTCGGTGCCGTCGGGGGCTTCGTCACCGGCTCGGGCGTCACGGGGAATGCGCTGTTCATGCCGAGTGCCGCCGATACGGGCCGCTCGCTCGGCGCGGTCGAAATCTTCGCGGCGCTGCAAAACGGCGCCAGCGGCCACGTCGGCATGGCGTCGCTGCCGGTGGCTGCGATCCTGCTTACCACGCTCGGCCAGCGCCGCGATGGCGACGATGCCGTGGTCATGCGAACCGCATTGGCCCTCGCCGCGTGGCATGTCGCAGTGGTGACGATCGCGGCGCTGGTGCTGCTCCGATTGGAGCTGCAACTATAGTGTCTGGAGGATCGAGACGGCGCTATCGAGCGTGAGATCGTAGCGCTGGCCCAGGTTGCGGTTCGCCGTCTCCGCGCCCCGGGTGCCCTTCCAGTGGCGGGAGCGCTCCCAGACGCTCATGTCGCGGTACCACGCCATCAGCCGCATCCGGAGAAGGCCCGGAGCAGGCGGCGTGCGCTCGCGCCAGAGGCCCTGCACCTGGCTGTCGTGAGTGCCTTCCCAGTTGCCCCAGGTGGCCGACGAGAGAGTGAGAAAGCGCTCGAGATCGTCTTCACGGATGTCATACCAGCGATGCGTCACGTAACCTGGCTCCGTGCGTGCGACGGCTCCAGGCGCGGGCCGCAGCGTCGGCAGCCACAGGTCGTGCTGCTCCTTCGTGAGGCCCGCGAGGTCCGCAAGCACGGCATCGGCGTTGGCCGTCGCCGCAGCCTCGTCCGGCCATTCCGTCACGACTACGGCATGGTTGAAGGCGAGACCGATGAGCGGCTTCCAGACGCCGAAAACTTGACCGCCGCGAGCGGCCACAGCCTCGCGGCCGCGGGTGGCGATGACGCCGGTCACCTCGGCGAGGCGCCCGTGACCGAATGCGACGACATGGTGCTCGTAGATGGACATGGCATCACTCCATTCGCTTGGAGGCACGCGGCTTGCGCCCGCTCCGCACCCGTGCCGTAGTTGTGCGAGAGGTGGCGCCGGGGCAACTCCTTCGGCTGCCAAGACTGCCGCACTGCGCACGGAGGCGACAACATGGCCACATTGCCGGACGGGATCACCGTCCTCGACAGCGTTACGCACCTCGATGCCAGGCACAATGGAACAGTCGGCTATTGCGGATCCCACGGCGGCATCTACGCGGCCTACTACGCCGCGGCGAAAGGCATCGCGGCGGTGATCCTCAACGATGCGGGGATCGGGCGCGAGCGGGCCGGTGTCGCGGGCCTCGCGCTGCTGGAGAAGCTCGGCGTGCCGGGCGCCGCCATCTCGCACAACTCGGCGCGCATCGGCGATGGAAAGGATGGCGTGGCGCGCGGCGTCCTGACCACGGTGAACGGGCCAGCCGCGCGTCTCGGCCTGATGCCGGGCCACAGCTGCACGGAGGCATTGCTGCTGCTCCACAAGGCGGCGCCGCCGCCGTCGCCCAAGCCCGAGCCGCTGGAGGAATCGCGGTTCGCGCTGGCGGAGGCCGGCAGCGGCGACGTCAAGGTGATCGTGATGGACTCGATCAGCCTGGTGAAACCCGAGGACGACGGGCACGTGGTCGTCGCGGCCTCGCACGGCGGCGCTCTCGGCGGACGGCCCGAGATGGCGATCAAGCACCCGGTCTATGCCGTGGTGTGCAACGACGCCGACCGCGGCATCGAGAATGCGGGCACCACGCGGCTCCCGGCGCTCGACCAGCGAGACATCGCCGCCGCCTGCGCCTCGGCCTTCTCCTGCCGGATCGGAGATGGCCGCTCGTTGTGGGAGCACGGCTACATCTCGACCGTCAATGCGGCCGCCCTTCGCCGCGGCGGCATGATCGGACAGTCGACGAAGGAGTTCGTCGCCGCGATGGTTGAGGCCAGGATCAAGGGGCTCTCCTGAGCCCTATCGGGCGTGGAGGCCGGAGGAGACGCGAATGCAGGACATGGGGCTCGGCGGCAAGGTCGCCATCGTGACGGGGGCGGGCTCGCGTGCGGACGGAATCGGCAATGGCCGGGCCGCCGCGATCATGCTGGCGCGGAACGGTGCGCGGGTCGCGCTCATCGACTCGGATACTGCCGCTGCCACGGTGACGCGCGAGATGATCGCGAAGGAAGGCCACACCTCGATGGTGGTCGAGGCCGACGTGACGGTGCCGGAGTCGTGCGCCGCCGCCGTCGCGAAAGCCGTTGGCGCGTGGGGCAGGCTCGACATCCTGGTCAACAATGTCGGGATCGGAGGTCCAGCCGGCAATGCCGTCGATCTCGATCTCGAGCAGTGGGACAGGGCGATGCGTGTCAACGTCACGTCGATGATGCTGATGGCGCGCTTTGCAATACCTGAGATGCGCAAGCAGAAGGGCGGGTCGATCGTCAATATCGCGTCGGTCGCGGGGCTCCGCGGCGGGCACCCCGGCCTGCTCTATCCGACGTCGAAGGGCGCGGTCGTCAATATGACGCGCGCGATGGCCGCCCAGCACGGAAGCGAGGGCATCCGCGTCAACTGCATCGCGCCGGGCATGGTCTACACGCCGATGGTCTATGCTCGCGGCAACGGCATGAGCGAGGAGTTGCGCGAGGCGCGGCGCACCCGGTCGCTGCTCCAGACGGAGGGAACCGGCTGGGACATCGGGAGCGGGGTTCTCTACCTCTGCTCCGACCTCGCCAAGTGGGTCACGGGCGTGATCCTGCCCATCGATGCCGGTGCGACGGCGGGCACCGCCACCTCGCCATCACCCGTGGCGGACGGGCGGTAGGAGCAGCCACAAAGCGCCTTGCGCGCCGCTGGCTGGCTCACGCAGCCTTGCGAACGGGCAAGCGGATGGTGAACGTCGCCCCTTCGCCGGGGCGGCCCTCAGCCTCTATCCTGCCGCCGTGGCGCTCGGCGATTTTGCGGCACGTGGCAAGGCCGACGCCGGTGCCCTCGTACTCGCCGCGGCCGTGGAGGCGCGCGAAGAGCCCGAATATCTCCTCGCGGCTCCTGTTATCGAAGCCGATGCCGTTGTCGGCCACGGTCAGCACCACCACGTCCTGGCCGCGCTCGCCCGGCTCGACCCTGCCCTCGACGCGCACAACAGGCGGAACGCCAGGGCGTGCGAATTTCAGGGCGTTCGAGACGAGGTTCTGCAGCAGCTGGCGCATGAGTGCGGGCTCGGCCTCGAGGCTCGGCAACTCGCCGACGACGATCCTGGCGCCCGTCTCCTCGATCCGCACCTGCAAATCGGAGGCGATGCCGATCGCCACCCGCGCCAGGGAGACGATCTGCGCCGGCCGGTCCTCGCTGCCGAGCTTGGCATAGGCCAGGATGTCGTTGATCAAGGCGCGCATGCGCTGGGCCGCGTTCTGGATGCGCTCGAGCGGGTGCATCACCTCGGGCGGCAGGCCGATCCTCGAGCGCTCGACGAGGCGGCTCGCGAAGGTCTCGATCTTGCGCAACGGCTCCTGCAAATCGTGCGAGACGACGTAGGCGAAGCTCTGCAGCTCCTGGTTCGACCGCTCAAGCCGGGCTGCGTGCTCCTGCAGCGCGCGGATATTGCGCTCGCGCTCCGCGGCGGCCTCTTTTCTCTGCCTGAGGTCGCGCACCGCATAGACGAGAATATCGTCGAGGCGCCGGCCGAGGGGCTCGCGCACGATCTCGACGGGTATCCGCTCGCCGGAGGCCGTCCGCAGCGCGGTCTCCCACCGTTGTGGCGCTTGCGGGAGCTCGTCCCCGAGCGAGGGCTCCTCGAAAAGATCGGCCAGTCGGACCTTGCTCACGAGCCTCTCGGGGGAGCTCCCGCAAAGCTGAGCAGCGAGCCCGTTGGCACTGACGATGCGGCCCCTCCGGGCAACGAGGAGGAGCTTGTTGTCGCGGCCGACATGCAACGCGTCCAGGGCCACGGCCAGCAAGCCGGCATCATCGTGGTCCTCGAGTGACGATACGAAATCCGTGCGGACCGCCGCTGCATGCCGCTCCCATGTTCCAGCGTCCATGCAATTCCCCTTGCCCGCAGACAACTTGCCCCGACCTTCTGTTAACAACAGATCGCTAAGCTCCGCTTAATGCGCACCATCTGCCTGCGTCATACCATCGAGGGCCGATGAAGCGACCGCAACCGCTGGGCCGCGCCGTGACCTGACCGGTGGCGCCAACCTCCGCCTTGTGTCTAGAGTCCGGGCCGAGACACGCTGCCAGCCACGAGGCCCGTCCATGAACCAGCCGATTCCCAACTCCGTGCGCCGCATGACCGGCGGCATGGCGCTCGCAGAGATGCTGAAGCTGACCGGCTGCGGGCCGATCTTCGGAATGGGCGGCTTCCAGCTGCTGCCGTTCTACGAGGCGTGCCGGGCGCTGTCGCTGAAGCACTACCTCATCAACGACGAGCGATGCGGTGCCTTTGCAGCCGATGCCTGGGGCAAGGTCATGAACCGTCCGGCCGTGGCCGACGGTACGCTCGGTCCGGGCGCCACCAACCTCACGACGGGCCTCATCGAGAGCCTCAACGCCGGCATTCCGATGATCGCCATTGCGGGCGATGCCAACCGCGAGCACGCCTGGAAGAACATGACGCAGGAAGCGCGGCAGATCGAGATCCTGCGCCCTGCCGTGAAAGAGGTGATCCGCGTCGAGGTCATCAAGCGCCTGCCGGAGCATGTGCGGCGCGCCTTCGCGGTGGCGACGAGCGGGCGGCCGGGGCCGGTGCTGCTCGACGTGCCGGAGGACATCGCGCACAGCGAGCACGATTTCGATGCGACCGATTTCTGGGTGGACCCGGAGACGCTGAAGGCGCAGGCGCGGCGCACGCGGCCGGACGGCTCCTCGGTGGAAAAGGCGGCAGCGCTGATCGCGAAGGCCGAGCGACCCCTGATCCTGGCGGGCGGTGGCATTCACATCTCCGAGGCATGGGCGGAGCTCGCGCAATTCGCCGAGGCGTTCGGCATCCCGGTCGCGCATACCATGAGCGGCAAAGGCGCGATCGCCTGCAACCACTCGCACTCGGCGGGGCTATTCGGGCGCTACGACCGCATCGCGAATGCATTGATCGGCGCCTCGGACTGCCTGATCGTGGTCGGTTGCAAGCTCGGTGAGATCGCGACCAAGCGCTTCGCGCTGATCCCGCCGGGCAAGCCGATCATCCACGTGGAGATCGAGCCGACCGAGATCGGCCGCACGACCCGCACCGACGTCGCGCTCGCGGGCGACGCCAAGCTGACGCTGCTCGATCTCGCGGCCGCGCTCGGAAACGGCAAGGCGGCCGCCGCGGCGCGCGCAGCCTATGTCGCGGAGTTGCCGACACGCATGGGCGAGTGGCGGAGTGGAGCGGCGGACCGGCTGGAGTCGAAGGACAGCCCGATCAATGTCGGCCGGCTCATGAACGAGCTGAACAAGGCGATGCCCGCCGATGCGATTCTGGTGGCGGACGGTGGTTTCGCCGGCCACTGGGGCGGTCTCATGTTCGACACCAAGGCGGCTGGGCGGCATTTCCTGCCGGACCGCGGCTTTGCCTCGATCGGCTACGGCGTGCCGGGGGGCATCGGCGCGCAGCTCGCGGCAGGGCCGAAGCGTCGCGTAGTCACGATGTGCGGCGACGGCGGCTTCAACATGAGCCTCGGCGAGCTCGAGACTGCGCGTCGGCTCGGCACCAGCTTCGTCGGCATCGTCTTCAACAACGCGGCCTCGGGATATGTGAAGGCGTTGCAGCACGCGGTCTACGGCCACGGCAACTACCAGTCGTCGGACCTCGTCGAGATGGACTACTCCCAGATCGCCAAGGGTTTCGGCTGCCACGGCATTCGCGTGAGCGATCCGGAGAAGCTGGCCGGCGCCATCCGCGAGGGCCTCGAGAACACGTCGACGCCGACCATTCTCGACGTGGTGGTAACGCGCGATCCAGCGAAGATGCTGCCCGCCGCCGACAACCGAGCCGCACTGACCGTCAAAAAGGGCGACCGGCCCGTCTGACCTTGCGAAACGACCGGTGGTGCGTTCGCCCACCGGTCGCCGGACTCATGGTGCGGAAGAGGGGATTGTCCCCTTAGTTGAACTCGAGCTTCACGCCGACGATCCCCGTGAAGGAGCGGTGGTCGTCGGCAAAGTCGCCGCGGCCGCTGATATTGAGCTTGAGCTGCGACGAGATGTCGATGTCGGAGCCCGACATCACGTAAACACTCGTGTCCGCGTCCTTGAAGTCGATCCGGGTGTCGCCGATGAAGGCGCGATTGTCGTAGTCGAGGCGGTGCGCGACGCCGATCTGGGTGAACGGCCGCCACGCCATGGTGCCTACCTGATACACGGCGAACACCTTGGCCGAGGAGACGCCGGTCAAAACCTCGAGCTCGGTCGTGCCGAAGCGGTTGCCGGCCGAGTCGTGGAAGGCATCGCCCTCGTGATGCGACCAGCTCAGGCCGCTGCGGAAGTCGAATGCCACGTTGCTCGGCGCGCTCGTGCCAAATAGCTGGGTCGCGGGCACGATCATGCCGCCGACCACGCCGGCCACAACGCCGGAGGTATCGTAGGAGCCGGTGGCGCCGAGAACAGTGCTCGCCACCTCGCTCTTGCCGACGGAGCCAGTCACAGCCGCAAGGCCGTAGAGCTGGCCCAACGTCACGAGGCCGAAGCCGCCGAAGATGTAGGAGTCGTTGTGGGCGGCGCCAGTGTCGGTAAAGCCGACGCCGCGCAGCAGGTCGTTGCTGCCGAAGTCGAGGCTCGTGCGGGCCCAGCCGGTGATGAGACCAGCTTTCAGCCCGACGTCCTTGATGCCCGCCCACTTGCCGATGTCGATCTGTCCAGCGGCGAGGAACGAGGAGTCGCGCGTCGAGAAGTCGACCGATTTGCCGATCGAGGTCGTCACGCCGGCCGCGGTGGCCTTCATGCCGAAGCCGTCGTGCCAGGAGCTGCCCATCTGGCCACTGGCGTAGACGCCGAACAGCGGCGTCACCTGGACGGCCTGCCCGCCCTGGATGTCGTTGCCGATGATCTTGTCGACGAGGTTGCCTGTGCTCTGCTGGTGAATGCTCGCTTGCGGGCTGAGCGGCAGCCCGGCAATTGGGTTAGAGCCCTCGATCGTTGGCCGGTAGCCGAGATAGAGGCTGTTCTCTGGTGTCTGCTGCAGGTAATATTCGACCGTCGTCGTCGATGGATTGGTGCCGGCGAGGAACTGGTAGCTGGGCGAGCTCGCGACCTGGCCGATCCCGAGGGCCTGCGGTGCCGCAGCCCCGCCCACCTGGACAAGGGGCGTCACTCCTGGCGAGCCGATCCTGGCCTGCTGATTGGAAACGAGCACGTCGACATTGTTTCCGCTGCCCGGGCTGCTCGACGTCGCAATGATGGTATCGGCTGATCGCGTGGCGGCGTTGTAGTCGAACCTCAGCGTCGTGCCGGTGGGATTGAAGACTCCGACCATCAGCTGGCCGCCGGCCACGCCGTTCTGCATGTTGAGGACGCCGCCGTTCATCGCGAGTCCGCCGGTGACCGACGTGCTTCCATTCACGACGAAATTGGCCCCGGCGGCATTCGTCAGGGAGCCGGTGATCTTGCTCGCATTGCCGGCAATGAACGTCCCGGCATTGGCGATATCACCGGTCCAGCTCTGATTATTGGTGATCGTGCCGGTGTTGGACAGCACGTTGCCGGTCCAGGACCCGTTGTTGGTGATGCTATTCGTGTTGCTCGCGACGACGGCGTTGACGGCGCCGTTGTTCGTCACCACGCCCTTGTTGATCAGGTCGTCGTTGAGGGTGCCGCCAGAGCTGACGACGACAGACCCGCCTGCCTCGTTGGTCAACCCGGAGACCGCCGTCAGCGTTGCGCCCGTTGCAATGGCGATTGCACCCGAGTTGGTCACGAGCCCGGATACGGTCGTGACGCCGGCATCGACGTTCAAGCTGGCGCCGGAGGCGTTGGTGAAGGTCTGGCCGGCGTTGAGGTTGCCGATCGCGTTGAATATGGCGCCGGTATTGTTGACGATGGCGCCTCCGACGAGGCCGCTCGCGTTGGTGGTAGCCGAGTTGGTGAGCGTGCCGACGATATTCCCGGTCGTCGTCAGTTTGCCGCCGGATACGGTGACATCGCCGCTGATCTTGCCGGTATTCGTGAAATTTCCGCTGCCGCTGTTGACGAGCGAGTCGATCGTGTCGGCATTGCTGCCGATGCCGGAGTTGGTCACCGCGCCGGCCGTGCCGCCAGTATTGGCGAACGTGCCGCCGGCGGTGTTGCTCACGACGCCGAAGGCACCACCACTGTTGGTCACCGTGCCGCCGGTGACCGTCGTCACGCCCACGACCTTGCCGCCGGATTCGTTCGTGAAGCTGCCGCCTGTGACGTCGAGCGCGCCGCCGACGGAGCCGGCGCTGGCAACCGCGCCGCCCCCGACAGTCACGTCGCCCGTGATGGTGCCCTTGGCCTGGTTGATGAACGTGCCGCCGTTGTTGGCGAGCGACGTGATCGTGCCGCTGTTGCTGCCCGTTCCGGCGTTCGTCACGGCCTGGGCGATGCCGGCATTGGCGAACTTCCCGGCATTGTTCACGACATCGGCCAGCTTGCCGCTCGACTGATTGGTGACCGAGCCGTTGGCGTTCGTGACGGTACCGGCCACGGTTCCCGAGTTGGAGAGCGAGCCGCCGGTCAGACCGACGGCGCCAAGGAATTTGCCCGCATTGGCGACCGAGCCGCCGGAGATCGTGACGCTGCCGTCGACGCTGCCTGTAGCCGCGTTCGCGAAGATGCCGCCCGTATTCGCCAGCGAAAGAATGATGCCGGAGTTGGACGCGGCGCCGCTGTTGGTGACGTTTCCTGCCGTTCCGGCGTTGGCAAATTTCCCGGCGGTATTGACTACGTCGGCCAGCGTTCCGCCCGTGCGATTGGCGACGGTGCCACCGTTGTTGGTCAGCGTGCCAGCGACGGTGCCGCCATTCTGATTGATGAACGAGCCGCCCGTAATGCCGATCGTGCTGCCGAAATTGCCGAAGTTGCTGACCGTCCCACCGGAGATCGTGGAAGCGCCGGTCACGGTCGCGCCTTCGTAGTTGGCGAACGTGCCGTTCTTGTTGTCGAGCGAGGCGATAACGGCCGGAGGAAGCTCCGTCTCGCCGTCGCCCTCGAAGGAGGGACCGATGCCATTGGTCGCCGTGCCCGAGTTCGTCAACAGGCCGACGGTCCCACCGTAATTGTTGAAGACGCCCTTGCTGTTCACGACATCGCCGAGCTTGCCGCCGTAGTTCTCGACTGTGCCGCCGGTAATGGTGACGATGCCGACGACCGAGCCGGTGGCCTCATTGCTGAAGTAGCCGCCGGAGATGCCGATCGAGCTTTGGAACGTGCCCTCGTTGACGACCGTACCGCCCGAGACCGTGGATGCTCCGGTCACCACCCCCGTCGCCAAGTTCGTAAAGAAGCCAGCCTTGTTGTCCAGGGACGCGATCGTCCCGCCGTTCTCGACCTCGCCCGAGTTCGTGATCGCTCCGGCCTTGCCGGCGGTGTTGAAGAAAGCCCCCGCCTTGCCGACGTCGACCGCCTCGAACGAGCCGCCATTATTCGTGACGGTGCCGCCATTGACGACCGTCTTGCCGATAAACTCGCCGGACGCCTCGTTGACGATCGTGACGCCGGCGATGGTCGTGATGCCACCGACCATCTGGCCGGCATTGGTGATCAAAAGCGTGCCGCTGGTTCCGACGAAGCCCACGCTTCCCGCCGCACCTTCGATATAGCCGTTGTTGGTTATGACGACAGGGCCGCTACCCTTCGTATAGATTATGCCGTGTCCTGTGGCGCCGGAGATGGTGCCGCCGTTTTCTATCGTGACCGTGCCACTCTTGGAGACGACGTCGATGCCTCTGTAGCCTTGCAGCAGGCCGTTGTTGGTGATCTTCGTAGAGCCGGAATCGGCATTGACGAGGACAGCCGAGCCGAAAGAGCCGTCGAGCGATCGAATCTCGGCACCGCCGTTGTTCTCGATCGTTACCGCGCCCGAGCCGATCGTGCTGACGCTCACACCGATCGAGGCCGTTCCGCCGACAACCGGTGCGTTTCCGCCTTCGGTCTGGATCAGGCCGTTGTTCGTAATCGTGACGCCGCCGCCCGCAATGGTATTGAAGCTGCGGACGCCTTCTCCCTCGGTCCCGACGATGGTGCCACCATTCGTCAGCGACAGCGTGCAGCATTCCGACAGCTTGCCGGGATCGAGAAAGACGCCGCCCTTGCCCGTAACCGGAGATGGCACATCGACAGGCACGTTGACCGTGCCTCGGTCGTTGACCGCGAAATCTGCTTGTGGCGTCTGCGCGCGGGCCGTAACCGTCCCCAGAGCTGATAGAGCCGCACTGGCGAGCAGGAGGGCCGCAGTCGAGCGGATGATGCTCCCGGCGGCCGGGCGCGTGGCCGTCACAACGGCGCGGTGATATGGCAAGCCGCTCATATTGCATCTCCCCCGACAAGAAAACTGGTCGCCGGGCACATCTCGCCCAGTCTTTCATCGATGGAGACGTGATTCGGGCGGATGGTGTCAAACCTCGTGGAGCCACAGCGCCCATCCGAGGCCTTTGCTGTGGCGATTATGTGCAAAAATGGAAATCATCACTTGCGCATCGGCTTTCGTGCCGATTCGATTTTCTTCTCGCGCTTCTTCGGCCGAGCGTTAGCGGCTCTGCACGCCTGCCTAGGGCCAACTCAATTCAGGCGGGCAAATCGGGTCTGGCGGCCATTCGGGCTCTGCGGATCTGCATTGCGACGACCGGCACTGCCAGAGCGAGGCCTACGAACGTCGCGGTGCGGCTCGGGACGATCATGAGCAGGGAGGCGGCGAGCAGGACGAGACGCATCGTGCGCCCCATCGGCGCGAGGCCGAAGCCGGTCAAGGCCGCAGCCAGCATGACGATGCCGACGGCGCAGGTGCCCGCCGTCTCGATGAAGAGCGGCCACGTGAACTCCTTTGTCACGATCAGCATTGCCGGCTGATAGACGAAGACGAACGGCACGAGCGCCTTGGCCAGGCCGAGCCGGAATGCGGTATTGCCCGTGCGGAATGGATCGGCGCCGGCCATGCTCGCACCGGCGTAGGCCGCCAACGCGACAGGCGGCGTGATGTCAGCGAGCACTCCATAATAGAAAACAAAGAAGTGCGAGACGATCGGCGAGACGCCGAGCTTGGCCAGCGCCGGCTGCGCGATGGTGACCATGATGATGTAGTTGGCGGTGGTCGGCACGCCGCAGCCCAGCAGCAGGCACACGATCGCCGTCATCACCAGCGTGAAGAATAGCGTCAGGCTGGCGGGGTCGATCCAACCGGAGGCGAGGCCGCCCGTGACGGTTGCTGCAATGCCCGCGGCCGACCCGGTGATGATGTCCGAGAGCTTGAAGCCGACGCCGGTCAATGTGACCACGCCGACGATGATGCCGACGGTGGCGGCTGCGGCGCCGACGCCGATCGCGTACTTGGCACCGAGGATGAAGCTGTCGAGTATGTCGTGGAGCCGCTGGCGACCGCTGTCGCCCTCGGCGATCACTCCCCACAGCGAGACGGTGCCGCAAAAGGCGAGCAGCGGCCCGAGCGCGATCCACTCCGTGACCAAGCCGGTGAGAACCGAGGCGACGACGGCGACGAGCAGCACGACGGCGACGAGCGGGTTGCGGCCGGTGAGGCCGACGACGATGCAGGCCGTTATGCCCCAGAAAGCCGCGAGGTAGGGTGTGTAGCCGGCGAACAGCACCGTGAGCAGGATGGCGAGAGGCACAGCGGTCGGCCAGCCTTCCGCGATGACGGCGGCGGCCTTCGGCAGCTCGGCCGACGAGAGGCCCCGCATACCCAGCTTTCGGGCCTCGAAATGCACCTGGCAGAGCACGCCGAAGAAATGCATGAAGGCCGGCACCATCGCCGCGAGGATGACCGTGCGATAGGGGACGTTCAGGTACTCGATCATCAGGAAGGCGGCCGCGCCCATGATCGGCGGCGTGATCTGGCCGCCGGTCGCCGCGGTCGATTCCACCGCGCCGGCGAAGTGCCGGGGGTAGCCGATGCGGATCATCATCGGGATGGTGAGCGAGCCGACGGTCACCGTATTGGCGATCGACGATCCCGAGATCATGCCGAACAGGCCCGAGGCGAATATCGAGACCTTGGCCGGACCGCCCGACAGGCGTCCCGCGAGCGCCGTGGCGAGGTCGATGAACATGCGGCCGAGGCCGATGCGGGTCGCCAGCACGCCGAACAGCACGTAATGGAACACGTAGGTCGCGACCACGCCGAGCGGGATGCCGTAGATGCCCTGGCTCGTCAGGTAGAGATGGTTGACCACGCCTTTCCAGGTATTGCCGGGATGCGCGAGGATGCCCGGTAGCCACGGGCCAGCCATCGCGTAGCCGATCAGCAGAGCCGAGATGACGACGAGCGGCAGTCCGACGGCGCGGCGGGTCGCCTCCAGCAGCACGACGATCAGGATCGAGCCCATCAGCCAGTCGAGCAGCAGGGGATTGCCGACACGGAAGGCGAGATCGTCGTAGATCCACGGCACGTAGAGGCTGCCCACCGCGGCGCCGAGTGCCAGCAGCCAGTCGAGGATGGGGATGCCGAGAGGGGCAAGTGGCGAAGGCTTACGTGCCTCGCTGAGCCTCTGTCTCCTGGCCGAGAAGACCAGGAAGATGAGCGCGAGCACGAAGGCCATGTGAATGCCGCGGTGGGTCGTCTCGCGGAGCAAGCCGAAGCCTGCCGTGTAGTAATGGAAAAAGGAGAGAGTGAGCAGCAGGCCGGACACGAGCCACGTCGCAGCCTTGCCGAGGGGCCGGAACTGCATCTCGGGATCGAGCTCGGCCTCCATCTCCTCGACCGTCCGCTGCTGCTCCCCCTCTCTCGGCTTGCTGGTCATGCCGCTCTCATCCTGGCTGTTGGGCGCGACGGTGCTCACGCGGCATTCACACTTTCTCGTCCGTTGTTGCAACAGCGGGTCGAGCACTTATCAAATGCGCATGGTAGTCCACTCTTTCCGGCGGGACCCTCGGTCCCGCCACTCGATCACGGCTTGCAGGAGCGCCAGCATGGGCACGGATTTCGAGATCGCTGCGACGCGAGTCGAGCCGGCGGGCCGCGATGTGTTCACGAGCGCGCTCTTCGGCTCGACGGATGCCTCGACGCTCGGCGCCACCAGCGTCGACCTGCTGGCGCAAGAGGCCATGCAAGCTCTCGCCTCGATCCGGCATCGAGAGCACGGCGGGCACGTCGTGAGGACGCGGCCATCCGGCATCGTCGCAGGAGGGACGGTCCTCGAGCTGGTCAACGACGACATGCCATTCCTCCTGGACAGCGTGCTCGCGGAGGTGCACGCGCGCGGCCTCGAAGCGTCGCTGGTGCTGCATCCCATCTACAAGGCGGAGCGTACCCGAGACGGAGCCTTGGCGGCCGTTCTCGGTACGGGCGACGAACGATGGGGCGACGGGCGCCAAGAGAGCTATATCGCCGTTCACCTGCCGGCGATGAGCGCCCCCAGGCAGGAGGAGCTGGCGGCGGCCGTCTCGGCCATTCTCGACGAGGTTCGGCGGGTCGTCGGCGACTGGAAGCCCATGCTGGCCCGCGTCGCACGTGCAATCGAGGACTTGGCCAAGGCGCCGGTGGCCGTGTCTGCCGACGTGCTCGGCGAGCATCTGGCCTTTCTGGCTTGGCTCGCCGAAGGCAATTTCACGTTCCTCGGATTGCGGGACTACCGGTTGGACGGCGATCCGGCGACGGGCGAGCTTGCGACGGACGAGGGGGCGGGGCTGGGCCTGCTGTCGGACCCCGGCGTGCATGTGCTCCGCCGCGGAACCGAGCTGGTGGCGCTGACGCCGGAGGTTCGGCAGTTCTTCTTCTCTCCGGATCCGCTGATCATCACCAAGGCCAACGTGGTGAGCCGGGTGCATCGCCGCGTCCACATGGACTACGTGGGGGTCAAGCA
>JBFWQN010000072.1:0-14542 GCA_050249405.1 Hyphomicrobiaceae bacterium
GGCGCGCCGACTGGCGCCGGGTGGCCGCGGTCAAGGCCGCGGTGAAAATTCCCGTCGTCGTCAATGGCGACATCACAGGTCCGGACGAGGCGCGGGAGGCCCTCGCGCAGTCGGGCGCGGACGGCGTCATGGTCGGTCGCGGCGCTTATGGCGCGCCCTGGCAGCCAGCCCGCATCGCCGAGGCGCTGGCCACGGGCAATGACCCTGGTCCGCCTTCACTGGCCGAGCAGGGCCGGATCGCCGTCGCCCACGTCGAGGCGATGCTGTTCCACTACGGACGCGCGCTGGGCCTGCGCAATGCACGAAAGCACGTCGGCTGGTATCTCGCCGGCAGCGGCCAGCCCGAGACGATCGTCAAGGAGTGGCGCCGCCGGCTGTGCACCGAGGAGGACGCGGGACGGCTCGTTGCCGGCCTCGCGCGGTTCTATGCCGAATCGAGGGAGATGGCCGCATGAGCGCGGAGGAAAGCCCACGGCTGGCGACGCTGCCGAGCGCGACCACCAGACGCCACGTCGCCCACGACCTTCTGCTGGCGGCTCTCCCTCATCCGATCCTCGTGCTGGCCGAGGACGAGCGGGTGATCTACGCGAACACGGCCGCCGAGGTGTTCTTCGAGGCCAGCCAGGCGATGTTGAAGCGACATCGCGTGGAGGATCTGGTGGCGTTCGGCTGCCCGCTGGTCGCTCTCGTGCGGGAGGTGCGTCGAGTCGGGCATACCGCCAACGAGTACGGCGTCAGCATCGCCACGCCGAAAGCCCAGACGCAGCGCATCGTCGATGTGCATGCGGGGCCGCTGCCCGAGAGCCCCGAGCTGACGCTCATCATGCTCCAGCAGCGCTCGATGGCCCAGATGATCGAGCGCCAGCTGACGCATCGCGCCGCCGCCCGCTCGGTATCGGGGCTCGCTGCCGTGCTGGCTCACGAGATCAAGAATCCGCTGTCGGGCATTCGGGGAGCCGCCCAGCTGCTCGAGCCGGGGCTCTCCGAGGACGATCGCCAGCTCGCCGAGCTCATCTGCGCCGAGACGGACCGGATCCGCAATCTGGTGGACCGTATGGAGGTGTTTGGTGACGAGCGGCCGCTCGTCACCGAGCAGGTCAACATCCATGCCATCCTCGATCATGTGATCCGGGTCGCCGAGAACGGTTTCGCCCGGGGCATCCGGATCGTCTCCGAGTACGATCCATCGCTTCCGGCGCTCGCGGTCAACCGGGACAAGCTGATCCAGGCGTTCCTCAATCTCGTGAAGAATGCCGCCGAGTCGATCGCCGACAAGCCCGAGGGCGGGCGCATCGTTCTGCGCACCGCCTTCCGCCCGGGTGTGCGCCTCTCCGTCAAGGGGAGCCGCGATCGCGTCTCGCTGCCGCTCTGCATCGAGGTGGAGGACGACGGGCCGGGGGTGCCCGAATCGATGCGGCCCCATCTGTTCGACCCGTTCGTCACCTCGAAGCGCACCGGCACGGGCCTTGGGCTTGCGCTCGTCGCCAAGATCATCGGCGACCACGGCGGCATCATCGAGTGCGAGTCGGAGCCGCCCCGGACCATCTTCCGCGTGCTCCTGCCGATGGAAGATCGACCGGGGCGCCGGAGCCAGAGACACGAGCGAGGATAGACGATCATGGCGCGTGGCACTGTCCTCATCGCCGACGACGACGCGGCGATCCGCACGGTCCTCAACCAGGCGCTGGCGCGAGCCGGATACTCGCCTCGGGCGACCGGCAACGCGGCAACTCTGTGGCGCTGGGCCGCCGAAGGCCAGGGCGACGTCATCATCACCGACGTCGTCATGCCCGACGAGAACGCCTTCGATCTGATTCCGCGGATCAAGAAGGCGCGCCCCGAGCTGCCCATCATCGTCATGAGCGCGCAGAACACGCTGATGACGGCCATCACGGCGGCCGAGCGGGGTGCCTTCGAGTATCTGCCGAAGCCGTTCGACATCGCGGAGGTGGTGGCCATCGTCGGCCGCGCCCTCGCCGAGCCGACGCGCCGGCGGGAGCGGGCGCCGGAGGCGGAGGGCGAAGAGCTGCCGATCATCGGCCGGTCGCCTGCCATGCAGGAGATCTACCGGGTTCTCGCGCGGCTGACCCAGACCGACCTGACAGTCATGATCGCGGGCGAATCCGGCACCGGCAAGGAGCTCGTCGCTCGCGTGCTCCACGATCACGGCCGCCGCAAGCATGGACCCTTCGTCGCCCTCAACATGGCCGCCATCCCGCGCGAGCTCATCGAGAGCGAGCTGTTCGGCCACGAGAAGGGCTCCTTCACCGGCGCGCAGATGCGCAAGGACGGCCGCTTCGAGCAGGCCGAGGGCGGCACGCTGTTTCTCGACGAGATCGGAGACATGCCGCTCGAGGCGCAGACACGCCTGCTGCGTGTCCTGCAGGAGGGCGAGTACACGAGCGTCGGCGGCCGCACCCCGATCCGCACCAACGTGCGCATCATTGCCGCCACCCATCGCGATCTGCGGACCCAGATTCAACAGGGTCTCTTCCGCGAGGATTTGTACTACCGGCTGAATGTGGTGCCGATCCGCTTGCCGCCGCTGCGCGAGCGTCTCGAGGACGTCGGCGACCTGGCGCGTCACTTCCTGCGGCAGGCGGCGCGCGACGGGCTCGGAGAGCGCTCCATATCGCCCCCGGCCATCGAGCGGCTGAAGCGGCACTCATGGCCCGGCAACGTGCGCGAGCTCGAGAACGTCATCCGGCGCCTCGTCGCGCTCTACTCCCAGGATCAGATCACGCCGGAGCTGGTCGAGAGCGAGCTGGCCGAGGCCACCGCAGCGCCCCGCTCCGACGACGGCGCCGGCGAGCCCACGGCACTCTCCGAGATGATCGAGCGCTATCTCGCCCAGCACTTCGCCTCGTTCGGACGCGAGCTGCCGCCGCCGGGGCTCTACCGGCGCCTCATCCGGCAGGTGGAGCTGCCGTTGATCACCGCTGCCCTCGCAGCGACACGGGGCAATCAGATCAAGGCCGCGGAGCTGCTGGGGCTCAATCGAAATACGCTTCGCGAGAAGATCCAGACGCTGAACATCCAGGTTTTCAAGGGACCGCAGACGGGTTGACCGGAGCCGATGCCGGTAAGAGCCACGGCTGCCCCGATATTCCGGGAAAGCTCGCACGCCCGGCCCGGAAAGGGCGTCGAAGGAGTGCTTGACGGCGACGAGCCGCAGGGTTAACGCTTCGATCTGTCGCGAAAAAGACACACTGTGGCGCTTCGTGTGGCGCTATCGAGCGGGCGCTACGCATGGCGCGGAGCGGCCAGTCCAAGCGCGAGAGTCCGAACCTTGCAGCGAGAATCCTGGAGCGCGCGGATCGGCAACCTGTGGCGATCCTCAGGTCAGGCCGTGACCGGCCTTCGTGGTGCCGTCGACGAGCGCCTCGAGCGCTTGCGTCACGACGAGCCGGCCGATGGCGGCGCCGAGTCCGGAACGGACGGCCAGATGCCTGGCTCGAGCCCGGCCGGCTTCTGGCTCGGTCTCGTGGTCGTGGTCCTGTCGCTGGTGTCGGGTCTCGCCACCTACCTGATCCTGACCGGCCTCACACCGATCGCTCCGCGCAACGACGTCGTTCTCGTCGTGCTCGCCTTCAACATCGTGCTGATCGTGGCCATGTGCGCCGTGCTCGGTGTGCAGGCCGTCGGCATGTGGCGCGCTTGGCAGCGCAAGGTCGCGGGCGCCCGCATCCACGTGCGCATCGTCGGACTTTTCACGATCATCGCCGCACTGCCGGCACTCCTTCTCGCCATCGCCGCGACGACCACCTTCTCGCGCTCCCTCGACACGTGGTTCTCGACGCGGACGCGCACCATCGTCGCGAGCTCGCTCGACGTCGCCAACGCCTACCTCGCCGAGCATGGCCAGGTGATCCGATCCGACGTCGTCAACATGGCGAAGGACCTCGACGACCTCGCCGCCGAGAGCCGGATCGGCGCGAGCGAGGTCGAGCGCATGCGCAACGTCGTCCTGGCGCAGATGGGCTTGCGCGACCTGACGGTGGCGGCCGTGGTCGACGGGCGGGGCCAACCCGTGGTGCTGCAGGTGGCCGACAGTCGCGTGGCGTTCGAGGCCCCGGACGAGACGGTGATTGCGCAGGCGGCCGCCGGGCAGGTGCCGCAGCAGATGCCGACCAGCACGTTCCGCGTGGCCGCGATCGCGCGCCTGAAGCGTGTACCGGGCCACTACCTCTCCGTAGCGCGCAGCGTCAATCCGACGGTCGTCGGCCATCTGCAGCGAACCCGGGCCGCCGTCGACGAGTACGAGCGCCTGCGCCGAGCCCGAGGCGGGCCGAAGCTCGCGCACGGCGTCATGTATTTCATGATCGCGCTCACCGGCATGCTGGCCGCGATCTGGGTCGGCCTCTGGTTCGCGCGCCATCTTGTGGCCCCCATCCGTCGTCTCATCGGGGCCGCACAGCGCGTCGCCCGCGGCGACCTCGACGTCGTGCTGCCGCTTCGGCGCGGGGAGGGCGACCTCAGGCGTCTTTCGCGCGATTTCAACAATATGACGAGCGAGCTGGCGCGTCAGCGGCACGCCCTCGTCTCGGCCAACGAGAAGCTGTCCGAGCAGCACCGGTTCACCGAGGCGGTCCTATCGGGCGTGTCTGCGGGCGTCATCGGGCTGGAGCCGGACGGCTCGGTGCGTCTCGTCAATCCGTCGGCCGAGAAGCTGCTCGGCATCGACGCCGGGAGCGTGCGCGGCAAGCCCTTCCGCGAGGCGCTGCCGGCACTCGCGACAGCACTTCAGGGCGGAGAGGGGGTCGGCATCAAGCCGCGCGGACCACACGACGTGACACTTTCGGTCGCGGGGGAGGAGCGGCGCTTCTCGGTCCGCATAACGGGCGAGACCGACGCGGGTGATGCCCAGGGCAGCGTCGTCACATTCGACGACATCACCGAGCTCGTCGTCGCCCAGCGCACATCGGCCTGGGGAGACGTCGCCCGCCGCATCGCCCACGAGATCAAGAACCCGCTCACGCCGATACAACTTTCGGCCGAGCGCCTGAAGCGCAAGTACGGCGCCTCGATCGAGAAGGACCGCGAGACCTTCGACAAGCTCACCGACACCATCGTGCGCCAGGTCGGCGACATCAAGACGATGGTGGACGAGTTCGCGGCGTTCGCCCGCGTGCCGGCCCCCGAGATCCAGGACACCGATATCCGCGAGGCCGTGCAGGAGCCGGTGATCCTGTTCCGCGAGAGCTACCCCGCCATCAAGTACACGCTGACGCTGCCGCCAACGCCGGTCTCCGTGCCGATCGACCGGCGCCTCATCTCCCAGGCGCTCACCAACCTCGTGAAGAACGCCAGCGAGAGCGTGGTCGCCGCCGGCGAGGCCGCCGACCGCGAGCCCGGATGGCAGGGCGCCGTCGATACGAGCGTCAGAGTGGCCGGCGATCGCATCGAGATCGAGGTGATCGACAACGGGCTCGGGCTGCCGCGCCAGAACCGCTCGCGGCTGCTCGAGCCGTACGTCACGACGAAGGGGACCAAAGGCACCGGCCTCGGCCTCGCCATCGTCCAGAAGATCGTGGAGCAGCATGCCGGCACCCTCTCGCTGGAGGACGCGCCACCCGGGCCGGGGCGAACGCGGGGTGCGCTCGTGCGCCTGTCGCTTCCCCTGGCCCGCCGCAGGAGCAATGCCGCCGGCGAAGGGGCCGGCGCCGCCAAAGCCGCGGCCGAATGAGCCGTTGCGCCCGATGACCATTTCTCCACAGACACACTGCTTGCAATCGAGGAGCCCGCGATGGCAGCCGATATCCTGATCGTCGACGACGAGACCGACATCCGCGAGCTGATCGCGGGTATTCTCGAGGACGAGGGGCACGCCACGCGCTCTGCGCGAGACGCGGACGAGGCGTTGCGTGCGATCGAGGACCGCCGCCCGCAGCTGGTCATTCTCGACATCTGGCTGCAAGGCAGCCGGCTCGATGGCCTCGAGGTGCTCACGCACATCAAGCGCGCCCATCCCGAGCTGCCGGTCGTCATCATCTCCGGTCACGGCAACATCGAGACGGCCGTCACCGCGATCCGGCGTGGTGCCTACGATTACATCGAGAAGCCCTTCAAGGCCGACCGGCTGGTGCTGGTGACGCTGCGCGCTCTCGAGGCCTCGCAGCTCCGGCGCGAGGTGAAGCAGCTCCGCGAGCGCTCGACGCAAAGCGCGGAGATGGTCGGCAAGTCGACGGCTATCAACGCGCTGAGGGGCCACATCGAGCGGGTCGCGCCCACCAACAGCCGCATCCTGATCCGTGGCGCGTCGGGTACGGGCAAGGAGCTCGCAGCCCGCGTCATCCACGCCAAGTCGAGCCGGGCCGAGGGGCCGTTCGTGGTGCTCAATGCCGCCGCCATGGCGCCGGACCGGGTCGAGGAGGAGCTGTTCGGGACCGAGGACCGCTCGGGTCCGCGGAAGGTCGGCGCCCTCGAGGAGGCGCACGGCGGCACGCTCTACATCGACGAGGTGGCCGACATGCCGGTCGAGACGCAAGGCAAGGTGCTGCGCGTGCTCGTCGAGCAGAAGTTCCTGCGCATCGGCGGCGCCAACAAGGTGTCGGTCGACGTGCGTATCATCACCTCGACGAGCCGCGATCTTGACCGGGAGATGCAGGACGGGCGCTTCCGGCAGGACCTCTATCACCGCCTGTCGGTGGTGCCCCTGCGTGTGCCGAGCCTCGCCGAGCGGCGCGACGACATCCCGGCGCTTATCGACTATTTCGTCGGCCAGCTGGCTTCCGCATCGGGCCTCGCCCCGCGCAAGATCGGCGACGATGCCATCGCGGTGCTTCAGGCCCACGACTGGCCGGGCAACGTGCGCGAGCTCAGGAACAATATCGAGCGGCTCATGATTTTGTCGGGCGGTGAGCCCGGTACCGTCATCACCGCCGACATGCTGCCGGAGGAGATCGGATCGAACGTGCCTCTTCCCGTCAACGGCGGCGCCGAGCACCTGATGTCGATGCCGCTCCGCGAGGCCCGAGAGATCTTCGAGCGCGAGTATCTGCTGGCCCAGATCAACCGCTTCGGCGGCAACATCTCGCGGACGGCCGAGTTCGTGGGCATGGAGCGGTCGGCGCTGCATCGCAAGCTGAGAGCGCTGGGCGTCGGCTCGAGCGAGCGTGTGGCCGAGACGAAGCCCGGCTGAGGTCGGCAGGTCAGGCCACAGAGGTCAGGCGCAACATGCGCACCGACCGGCTTATTTTACGCCGAGCGGCCTTGCGGCCACCAACCTGAACGATTACGAATAAGCAACGATGACAACAACTGTTATATTGATGGCACGGGACCGAGCAGACACACCACGCGCATCGCGAGAGCGCCCTTCGAGCAACGTCGAGGCGGCGCCGACAAGGACGACTGCGCCCGAGCCGAAGCCGGGCGCCGAGAACAAGAGCGCCAAAGAGAACAAGAACGGAAAGCCAATGGCCGCCGAGCGTCCGCAAAGCCTACAGGACACGTTCCTCAATCATGTCCGCAAGAACAAGACGCCGCTCACGATCTTCCTGATCAACGGGGTCAAGCTGCAGGGCATCGTCACCTGGTTCGACAATTTTTGTGTGCTGCTGCGCCGGGACGGCCACTCGCAACTCGTCTACAAGCACGCCATATCCACGATCATGCCCGGTGGACCGGTTCACCTGATGGACGCCGACCCGGCCGAAGGCGCGCAAAGCTAGAGAGATCCATATCACCGACCACAGCGATGAGAACGCCGCACCGCGCAAGGCCGGGCGGCAGATGGTGGAGCGGGATGCCCCCGTCATGCGCACCCTAGTGCTCGTGCCGGTGCTGCGCTCGCCCCGGAATGGCGAGACCCGCAGCGAGGCAGCGGCTGCCGCCAAAAAAGTCCACAGCCCCGAGGATCGTCTCGCCGAGGCGGTAGGCTTGGCCGAGGCGATCGACCTCGACGTGGTGCAGAGCCACGTCGTGCCGGTGTCCACGCCCCGCCCCGGAACCCTGTTCGGCTCGGGCAAGGTCGACGAGGTCAAGGCGATGATCGAGGCCGAGGAGGCCGGGCTCGTCGTCATCGACCATGCGGTGACACCTATCCAGCAGCGCAACCTGGAGAAGGCCTGGAACGCCAAGGTGCTCGACCGCACCGGCTTGATCCTGGAAATCTTCGGCCGCCGTGCACGCACCCGGGAAGGGCGCCTGCAGGTCGAGCTGGCCCATCTGACCTACCAGAAGAGCCGCCTCGTGCGCTCATGGACCCACTTGGAGCGCCAGCGCGGCGGTGCGGGCTTCCTCGGCGGTCCTGGTGAATCGCAGCTCGAGCTGGACCGGCGCCTCATCCAGGATCGGGTCGACGCCCTGAAGGAGGAGCTCGAGACGGTCGTGCGCACGCGCGAGCTGCATCGGGCCGGGCGACGCAAGGTGCCCTATCCGGTGACGGCCATCGTCGGCTACACCAACGCCGGCAAGTCCACGCTCTTCAACCGCATCACCGGCGCGGGCGTGCTCGCCAAGGACCAAGTGTTCGCCACGCTCGATCCCACGATGCGCGAGGTGCGCCTGCCGGGTGGTCGGCGGATCATCCTGTCGGATACGGTCGGCTTCATCTCCGACCTGCCGACCATGCTGGTCGCAGCGTTCCGTGCGACGCTCGAGGAGGTGATCGGCGCCGATCTCGTGCTGCACGTTCGAGACATCTCGCATGCCGAGTCCGAGGCCCAGGCGGCGGATGTGATGGCCGTCCTGGCCGATCTCGGTGTGCCGACGGAGGGCCCCTCCGCCCATATCCTCGAGGTGTGGAACAAGATCGACAGGTTGCCGCCCGAGGCGCGGGAGGAGGTAGTGCATGCTGCCCGCCGGAATGCCGCGCCCCCCGTTCTCGTCTCCGCCGTCACCGGGGAGGGTGTCCCCGAGTTGCTGGCGGCGATCGATCAACGGCTGTCATCCACGGACGTCCTGGTGGATGTAACCGTCCCGCCCGAGGACGGACGCCTGCTCGCTTGGCTCTACGAGAATGCCGAGGTGGTGGCGAGGGAGGCGGACGAGGCTGGAGTTGCGCACTTGACCGTGCGCGTGCCGGCCGACAAGCGGCATCGGCTCGAGAGCCAGCTGCGGGCGCGGGCCTGACACCGACGGCACTGCCTCGACCGGGGCCGGCCTGGGAGATCGCGGGACCAGGCGCAGGCGGCGATCAGGCCGGATCGCCGCGCTTCTCCTTGCGCTTCGCCTCGTTCCAGAGCGCGTCCATCTCGGCGAGGTCGCTCTCGGCGGGTGTCCTGCCCGTTGTCGCGAGCTTGGCCTCTATGGCCCCGAACCGACGGACGAACTTGGCGTTGGCGCGGCGCAATGCGCTCTCGGGGTGGACGCCGAGATGGCGCGCGACGTTGGCGATGACGAACAGCAGATCTCCCAGCTCCTCCTCGATGCGATCCTTGTCTGGCGGTGGAGTGCTCTGCCCATCCGGATGGCTCCCCCTCGGATCGGCGGCCAGAGCGACCTCCTCGAGCTCGGCCAACTCCTCGCGCACTTTGTCGAGCACCGGGGCGAGCGAAGGCCAGTCGAAACCCACGCCCGCCGCTTTGTCCTGCAACCTGAGGGCCGTGGTGAGCGCGGGCAGGGCCGCCGGGATGTCACCGAGCAGAGGCGATGCGGGCTTGTCGGTCGCAATCCCTCCGGTGCCGCTCCGGGCGCGCTCCGCGGCCTTCTCGGCCTTCTCCTCGGCCTTGATGCGCTCCCAGCTCGCCCTGGCCTCGCCCGTCGTCGCGCGGCGCGCATCGCCGAACACGTGCGGGTGGCGGCGGATCATCTTGCGTGTAATCCCCAGCACCACGTCGCCGAGATCGAAGGCGCCCTGCTCGTCGGCGAGGCGCGCGTGATAGACCACCTGCAACAGCAGGTCGCCCAGCTCCTCCTTGAGGTCGACCAGGTCGCCGCGCTCGATCGCATCGGCCACCTCGTAAGCCTCCTCGACGGTGTAGGGCGCGATCGTCGCGAAGCTCTGCTCGAGATCCCAGGGGCAGCCGGTGACCGGCGTCCGCAGAGCCGCCATGATCTCGACGAGGCGTGAGATGTCCCGGCCCGGCTTCATTTCGTCTCGCTCGCTCATCGCGCGTCCGCTCTCGCGTTGCCCTCGGCCTCGCCCGCCGCTAGGCATATCCGAGCGTCCGTCCCGTGTCGAAAGCGGATGCAGCCGCGCGGCAGGGGACGGCCCGTGTTCATCATCCACTTCCTGATCAACCTCACCATCGTGGCTGTGGAGCTGGCCCTCGCCGGCGCCACTGGCTGGCTCGCGTGGCAAATGCCGATCGCGTTCGCCGCTCTCAGCGCGGGACTTGCTGTGCTGCTCGGCATGCGGCTGGAGCTGCGCCGGCTCGCCTTCGAGACGCCGTTCTATTTCGAGCGCTCGAGCGGGCTCGGGCGGGCCCTGCGCGGTCTGATCGGGGGAGGGCACGCCCTCTTCAAGGGCATTCTCGCAGGGCTCGTGGCCCTGATGACCTTCTCGGGCACCGATGGGGGGCGGCTCCAGGTCGTCGCGGGCGTTTTCGTCGTCTGCGTCTTGATCGGGTCGACGATCCTTCGCCGTCTGACCATAAGTGTCGGCGCACGGCCGGCGCACTGGGGGTTCTTCCGCATGGCGGCCCCGCTCGGCCTCATGTTCTCGGCGGTCCTGGGTTTCTTTCCGCCGCCGTCGTCCCTGGATGTCGCCCGAAGGCTGCTGCTCGATATGCCGGCGCGCCCCGGGATAGCGCAGGCGGGCGAGGCGCTGTTCTCGGTTCGGCTCTGGATCGACGACCTGATCGTGCGGCTGCTGTCCGGCTGGGTCGGGCCGGAATGGGCCAAGGTCGTCGGGATCGTCGTCGGCTCGAACGTCCTGGCTGGTTTCGTGATCGCGATCTACACCGTGGTCCTCTCCGAGGTCGTGCGGATCATGGAGGAGGCGCACTGGGCGCTGCAAGGGCATCGGCGCGTGAGGGGCTGACAGGCAGGAAACGAGACAAACGGACCGCCGGCCATCACGCATCTGTGGTTCGCATAATATATATTATGGAAAATATGATGCGAAGACTGGCCTGTGCCAACGGGTACGCGCTGCCAACGGTTGCGTCTCTACGATCCGAGCGGGCCTCCGCCATGCCGAACGGTGCCGGCTATCGGTCGGCTGCGTCCCCGGGACGACTGCCCCGGGGACGCGCGCTCTGCTTTCTCCCCGGCGAGGCCTTAGGCCTTGTCGGCCTTGGCGGGCGCCTCGTTCGGAATGCCGTACATCAGTGACGACGGGATCATGTCGACGAGCTCGTCGACGTTGAACATGCCGCCATCGTCCCACTTGTAGATCGAGCGCTTCACCTCGCCGTAGTAGTAGGTGTGATAGTGCCCCTTCTCGGCGTGGAAGATCTGCCCGTTCACGTCCTTGGCGGCGTCGGTGCACAGGTAGGCCACCATCGGCGCGATGTACTCAGGCCCCGGCATGGCCATGCGGCTCTCGTAGTCCTTCTGGGTCATCAGGCCGTTGTCGACCCGCTTCTTCCAGTTGGCGATGACCGCGTCGTTGACCGTCATGCGCGTCGCCGCGAACGGGCACATGGCGTTCGCCGTGATGCCGTATTGCCCCGCCTCGCGGGCGATGGTGCGGGTGAGGCCGATGATGCCGGCCTTGGCGGCGGCATAGTTGCACTGTCCCACCGAGCCCTTGAAGGCGTCCGACGAGAAGTTGACGATGCGCCCGTGGCGGGCACCGCGCATCATCTTGGTCGCGTGGGTGCACATGTTCCACGTGCCTTTGAGGTGCACGCCGATGACGAGGTCGAAGTCCTCCTCGGTCATGTTCCAGATCATGCGCTCGCGCAGCATGCCGGCCGTGTTCACGACGAAGTCGATCTTGCCGTAGGTCTCGGCGCAGGTGCGCACCATGCGGCCCGCGGCCTGGTAGTCGGCAACCGAGTCGTTGTTGGCGAGCGCCTTGCCGCCGGCCTTCTCGATCTCGGCGACGACCTGGCGCGCGCTGTCGTCCTTGTCCTGCTGGCCCTCGCGGCCGGCGCCGACGTCGTTGACGATGACGCTGGCGCCTTCCTTGGCCATCAGCAGGGCGATGGCGCGGCCGATGCCGCGGCCCGCTCCCGTGACGATGCCTGCCTTGCCTTCGAGGTTCATGGGGTCTCTCCCGTCTGCTGCTGCAAGCTCTGTGGCTCCGAGGACGAGAGGATAGGCCTCGTCCCGATCGGGTGTCACGGCTTCGCATAGGACGAGTGGCGATTTCGCGGTGAGCGGAGGCGACCCAGCCGGAAGGAGCGGATCGACAGCGCCCGGACGACTGGCGACAGCAGCGAGATGCGATGCTATCCTTCTCACCCAGCGAGCGCGCCAAGACGCCCCGGGCAACCAGGGCGCTCCGGGGCTACCCCGGGGGGCAAATTCCACCGCACACAGGACGCAGCGAGGACGGAGGTAGGCTCCACCTACGCCGGTCCCCGCAAGACACGGCAGGTTGGCGCGCTCGCCCGACCTACAGCCTCGGAACGAGACGGTGCGGAGCGTCAGGCACGACAACATCGCCAGCGACATCGCGGCGACGCTGCTGGCCGGGGCGTGGAATGAGCGGGCGATGCTGCGCCGCCTCGGGACGCTCCTCGGCCCGGCGACCCGGCGCCCGCAACGGCAGATGCTGGCCGAGGTCCTGGGAAAGGCCGCCTCGGGCTATCCGCCATCCCACGACAGCCTCGCGGCGCTGATCGCCAAGGCCAGCGCCTTCGAGGGGGCCGTACGACCGCTTCTGCGCAGCAACACGCCGATCCACCGCGTCCTGCGACCGCCCCGTTTCGCTCCGATCGACAAGCTCCGCGACCTCGACGTTCCGCGCCTCGCGACCGTGGGAGACGTGGCGGATTGGCTCGGCGTATCGATCGGCCATCTCGACTGGCTCGCCGACGTCCGACGCCAGCATGGCCGCACGGCCATCCCGATCCTGCAGCACTACACCTACGCCTTTCGCAAGAAGACGCTCGGCCCGCCTCGGCTCATCGAGGCGCCGAAGCCGAGGCTGAGGACCATCCAGCGGCGCATTCTCAGTGGGATCCTGGATCGCGTGCCGTCGCATGATGATGCCTACGGGTTCGTGCCGGGGCGATCCTGCCGGATGGGTGCGGAGCGGCACGTCGGCGCTGCCGTGGTCGTCTGCCTCGACGTGCGCGAGTTCTTCCTGACGACGCCCCTCGGGCGCGTGCACGCTCTCTTCCGCAGCCTCGGCTATCCGCATGAGGCGGCGCGCGTGCTGACGGGGCTCTGCTCGACACGCACACCCTCAGCCGTGCTCGACCGGGTGCCGTCGCCAGCGCGGCATACGCGGGCGGCGATGAGAGCCTACGAGGACTTACACCTGCCGCAGGGCGCCCCAACGTCGCCGGCACTGGCCAATCTCGTGGCCTGGCGTCTCGACGTACGACTTTCCGGACTCGCACGCGCTTTTGGTGCGCGCTACTCGCGCTATGCCGATGACATGACATTCTCAGGGGGAGCGGAGCTCGCGAGCAGGACCGACTCGCTCGTCGAGGCGGTGGACGACATCGTCGGCGACGAAGGCTACGCGCTCAACTCGCGGAAAACCCGTGTCATGACGGCATCGGTCCGGCAGCAGGTAACGGGTATCGTCGTCAACGCCCACACCAACGTGGGACGCGACGAGTTCGACCGCCTGAAAGCCATCCTGCACAACTGCCGTCGACATGGCCTCGAGGCAGAGAACCGCCAGGGCCACACCGATTTCAGGGCGCATCTCGATGGTCGGGTAGGCTGGGTCGAGAGCCTGAACCCGATCCGCGGGGCGAAGCTCCGGCGGCTGCTCGACGCCATTCCACGTTGAGGCGGGGGCCGCACCGGCCATCGCCGCTCGCCCGCGCTTGCGCGAAGTCTCCTTCTGGCGGATCAAGGAGCGCCCGACGCTGCGGGTGCTCACGCCGGATGATCCATGCGCGACCTCACCATCGTCTTCGATCTCGACGGCACGCTCGTCGAGACCGCACCCGACCTCATCCGCGCAACCAATCATGTGCTGGGCATGGTCGATCTCGCGGCCGTGGAGCCGGGCGAGATCCGCCCGTCGATCAGTTTCGGTGGCCGGGCCATGATCGTGCGCGCGCTGGAGATCAGGGGCGCCCGGCTCGATGCGGCCGAGATCGACAGCCTGCTCGAGCACTTCCTCGCCCACTATGCCGCGAATATCGCGGTCGAGAGCCACCCCTTCCCGGGGCTGGAGTCGGCGCTCGACGCCCTCGCGGACCGTGGCGCGCGCCTTGCCGTTTGCACGAACAAGCGCGAGGGCATGTCGCGCCTGCTGCTCGAGACGCTGGGCCTCGACCGGCGCTTCGCCGCCATCGCCGGGCGCGACACCTTCCCAGTGCACAAGCCGCATCCCGATCACCTTACCGGCGCGATCCGGCTGGCCGGCGGGGACCCGGCGCGGGCCATCATGGTCGGCGACAGCGACACCGATATTCGCACGGCGCGCGCGGCGGGCGTGCCCGTCATCGGCGTGCCGTTCGGCTACACCGACGTGCCGATGGAGCAACTCGGCCCCGACGCCCTGCTGGCGCACTATGAC
>JBFWQN010000073.1:0-14515 GCA_050249405.1 Hyphomicrobiaceae bacterium
AAACGGGCGCGATCGCGCGACTGCGAGGCTACCGCCGGCCGAGCCGGCGCGGACGCCCGAGGCGGTCGCGCAACTCGTCCACCAGCGCCACGAAAACGAGGCGGCAAGCGTCCGCCCGGTCGCTCTCCTCCATCGTGGCGACCTGCAGGGTGATCCGCAGCCCGGCCTCGTCCGCGAGCGGCTCGACCTCGATCGTCGTCATGGCCACGGCAACGGTGCGCATACCGTCGGTGAGCACATGCGTGGCGACGATCCGCTCCGCAGACACGATCTCGTGGTAATGCCGAAGCCCGGTGATCGCCCCCGCGGAGGGCATATCGATGCGAAGCCGCTCGGTGCCGCCGACACGGAAATCGGCCGCCTCGACGACGACCGAGACCCGGCCCGGCGAGATGCGCGCCTGACGGCGATGCATGACCTCCGCGACCACGTCGAAGACGGCGTCGGGCGCCACGGGGAATCTTTCGGCGAGCACATAGGTGGCGTGGCTGGCGGACGGCCGGAGTGGACCGCCCGGACGCATCGCGTCGTCTCGGTCCGGCATCGTCCCCAGCCCTGGCTCGGCGTCCCTGTTCACAGCCACTCCGCCTGACGTCACGTCGCAGCGAGCCGACCCTCGCGGATTTTCTCGCCTTCGAGCCGCTTCTCGGCCTCGAGCGCCTGGGCAAGCTCCTCGCGCGCCCGCTCCGCCTCGCGCTGGCGGTTCCAGAGCGAGGCGTAGAGCCCATTCCTGGCCATCAGCTCGCCGTGCGTGCCCTGCTCGACGAGCCGGCCCTTCTCCAGCACCAGGATATTGTCGGCCGCGACGATGGTCGAGAGCCGATGCGCGATGACGAGTGTCGTGCGATTGCGCGACACGCGGTCGAGGGCGTCCTGGATCTCGCGCTCGGTATGGCTGTCGAGGGCGCTCGTCGCCTCGTCCAGCATGAGGATCGGCGGCCCCTTGAGAATGGTGCGCGCGATGGCCACGCGCTGCTTCTCGCCGCCCGAGAGCTTCAGCCCGCGCTCCCCGACCATCGTGCCGTAGCCGTCGGGAAGCTGGCGGATGAAACCGTCGATCTGGGCGAGTCGAGCGGCCTCCTCCACCTCGGCCTCGGTGGCATCGGGCCGGCCGTAGCGGATGTTGTAGAGGATGGTGTCGTTGAAGAGCACGGTGTCCTGGGGAACGACACCCATTGCGGCGCGCAGCGAGGCCTGCGTTACGTCCCGGATGTCCTGGCCGTCGATCGTGACGCGGCCGTCGGCCACGTCGTAGAAGCGCATCAGGATGCGGCTGATCGTCGATTTTCCCGCCCCCGACGGGCCGACGATCGCGACCATCTTGCCGGCCGGCACCTCGAAGGTCAGTCCCTCGAGAATGGTCCGTGCCGGCTCGTAGCAGAAACGGACGTTCTCGAAGCGCACCGTGCCACCGGCGACGGCAAGTGGCTTGGCGCCCGGCCTGTCGGGCACCTCGGGCTTCTGCTCGAGCACGTCCATCATGCGCTCGATGTCGGTCACGCCCTGCTTGATCTCGCGATAGACCATGCCCATGAAATTCAGCGGGATGAACAGCTGCAGCATGATCGCATTGATCATGATGAACTGGCCGACGCTCGCCTCCCCCCGCACCACGGCGGCGGCCGAAAGCGCCATGCACAGCGTCATGGCGAGCGTGAAGATGATCGCCTGGCCGGCATTGAGGACGGCGAGCGAGGTGTAGGTGCGCACCGAGGCCTGCTCGTAGCGGGCCATCGAGGCGTCGTAGCGCGCGGCCTCGCGCGCCTCGGCGCCGAAATACTTCACCGTCTCGTAGTTGAGCAGGCTGTCGACCGCCTTGGTGTTGGCGTCGCTGTCGCTGTCGTTCATCTGCCGGCGGATGCCGACGCGCCACTCGGTCGCGCGAATGGTGAAGGCGAGGTAGCCGGCGATCATGGCGAGCACGATCGCCACGTAGCGCCAGTCGAACTCGAAGGCGAGCACGCCGAGCACCAGGAGCAGCTCGAGAATGGTCGGCACCAGCGTCATCAGCGTCATGCGCGTGATGTTCTCGATGCCGGTGCGGCCGCGTTCTAGCACCCGCGTGAGCCCGCCGGTCTTGCGCTCCAGATGGAAGCGCAGCGACAGGCGATGCATGTGCTCGAAGGTCGAGATGGCGAGCTTTCTCACCGCATGCATCGCGATCTTCGCGAACAGGCCCTCACGCGACTGGGTGAGCGCCACCATCGTGATCCGCGTGAGCCCATAGACGAGAGTTGCCGCCACCGGCGCGCCGACCAGCCAGGCGGCCTCGGCTGCCGGCAGCTTGCCGCCGGACGCCGCGACCAGCGCATCCGTCGCCCACTTGAAGGTGAACGGCATCGCCACCGTGACGAGCTTGGCCGCCACCATCAGCACGAGCGAGAGGAGCACGCGGCGCTGCAGATCGGGACGGTCGTGCGGCCAGACATGGGGAGCGAGCGCGCGCAGAACGCGGAGCTGGCCCGCGCTGAGCCAGCCGCGCGCCTGGGCACCGGGCGGACCTCCGCGCGGGGGGCCGGCGGGAGATGTTGGGCTGTCGCTACCAGCTTTGCGTTGCATGGAGAGTGGTCTTAGAGCCGCCGCCCGCTGTTGTCGAATGGCCGACAGGACCGCCGGCCTCGGCGCCGGTGGTGGCTTCCCCCGCCGCGGCAACGGGCAACCGCGCGACGCAGACGCGCCACACCGGCCGTGGCCGATGGGCCCGAACGCCTCGGCAGGTCTAGGCACGAGCCCGGCAACCCGCGATAATCCCTAATGATTCGTTAACGGCCACCGAAACGGTCGGTTGGCTGCCTGTAATGCGTTTGTCGTGCCGCGTCCTCCGGTTCCCGAGCCCTCGTCCACTGGAACGCGATGCAGACCGCCGCCCCACCACCCCGCCAGGGCGTCAACGCGCGCGCCGAGCTGCTGCTGTTGCTCGTCGCCAGCATCGCCTGCGCGATCGTCCTCACGGCCACCATCGCGGACCGTGGCGCGCAGGGCGTCGGCAACATGAAGCTCGCTCATGTGCTGGCTCTCGCCGTCACCAGTGGCGCAATGGCTGTGGCGCTCGCCATGCTGTGGCGCTCGACCCGCGCGGCGCGGCGCATGACGCGGCGGCGCGAGGACGAGACGGCTGAGCTGCGCCGCAACCTCGCTGCCGCCGAGGCGATTCTCAAGGCCGAGCCACAGGTGCTCATCTACTGGCAGCACGGGCAGAGCGTGCGCATCGCGGTGAGCTCGCTCACCACCGTGCCGGGGTTGCCCGAGGACCCGCAGCAGCTGCTGCGTTTCGGCCAGTGGCTCGAGCCGCAGGGCGCCCACGACCTCAAGGCGGGGCTCGACACGCTGTTCGCCGTGGGACGGCCGTTCAACCTTTTGCTGCGGACCACCGCCGGCGGCCATGTGGAGGCAGACGGGCGCGTCTCGGGCGGCCGCGCGCTGCTGCGGCTGCGCGACGTGGCGGGCTCGCGGCGCGATCTCGCCCGCATCATGGACCAGCACCGCCAGCTCGCCCGCGACATCTCGCTCTCGCGCGCACTCCTCAACGCGCTTCCGATGCCGGTCTGGTTGCGCGGCGCCGACGGGCGCATCGCCTGGGTGAACAAGGCCTATGTGACTGCCGTCGAGGCGACCGACGAGGCCGAGATCCGCGAGCGGCAGATCGAGCTGCTCGAGATGCGCCAGCGGGACGAGCTCAGGGCCGCCGTGGTTCAAGGCAAGCCCTTCCAGAAGCGGCTCGCGCTGAACATTGCCGGTGAGCGCCGGCCGCACGACGTGGTGGCGCTGCCGCTCGGCGACTCGCTGGCGGCCGCGGCCATCGACGTGACGGTCGCGGAGACCGTGCAGGGCGAGCTCGACCGGCAGATCGACGCGTACGACCGCACGCTCGACCGCGTGGCGACCGCGGTTGCGATCTTCGGGCCCGACCAGCGGCTGACCTTCGCGAATGCCGCCTATCAGCGCCTCTGGGGCCTCGACGCCGAGTGGCTCGCATCGCATCCGACCGACGCGCAGATCCTCGATCGACTGCGCGAGACGGCGCGCCTGCCGGAGGTGGTGAGCCGGCCCGAGATGCAGGCCGACGGCTCCGGCGAGACGATGGCCCCCGAGACCGTCAACTATCGCACGTGGCGGGTGCGCGTGCTGGCCGCCGCCAAGGGCGAGGCCGCGCACGAGGAGGGCTGGTATCTGCCCGACGGACGCACGCTGCACGTGACCATCGAGCCGCGGCCGGATGGCGGCGCCACGCACTTCTTCGACGACGTCACCGAGCGCATTGGCCTCGAGAGCCGGTACAATGCGCTGATCGATGTGCAGCGCGAGACGCTCGATCATCTGAAGGAAGGCGTCGCCGTCTTCGGGACCGACGGACGGCTGCGTCTGTTCAACGAGGCGTTCGGCCGGATCTGGAAGCTGTCGCCCCGCATGCTGGACCAGAGTCCGCACATCCACGAGATCACCGGCCAGTGCCGGGTGCTGGCCGCGGGCGATGCCGACCCGTGGGCCGCGATCGGGCGCGTCGTCACCGAGATCTCCGATTCGCGCCAGCAATCGGAGGGCCAGATAACGCGCGCCGACCAGAGCGTCATCGACTATGCCGCCCTGCCGCTCCCCGACGGCGGCACGCTGGTCTCGTTCGCCGATGTGACGGTCTCGAAGCGCTACGAGCGGGCGCTGATCGAGCGGAACGAGGCGCTGGTGGCCGCCGACCGCCTGAAGAGCCAGTTCATCAGCCACGTGTCGTATGAGCTCAGGACGCCGCTCACCAACATCATCGGCTTCTCGGAGCTGCTCGAAAGCCCGCGCACGGGCGAGCTCAATCCCAAGCAGCGCGAGTACCTGTCCGATGTCGGCGCCTCGTCACGTCAGCTGCTCGCCATCATCGACGACATCCTGGACCTCGCCAACATCGATGCCGGCGCGCTGGAGCTGAAGGTGGCACCGACGAAGGTCCGCGCCAGCGTCGACAACGCGGTGCTCGCCGTGCGCGACCGCGCGACCCGAGCCCGCATCCGCCTCGACGTCACGGTGGCCCCCGACGTCGACACCATCCTTGCCGACGAGGCGCGCGTCAGGCAGATCATCTACAACATCCTCTCGAACGCCATCGGCTTCTCGCCGTCCGGCGGCACGGTCACACTGACGGCGGAGCGCCAGAAGGGCATGATCGCCTTCAAGGTCACGGACGAGGGCGTCGGCATCCCGAGGAGCCAGCAGCGGGCCGTGCTCGAACGTTTCGTGTCACGCACACAGGGCTCGAAGCACCGGGGCGCGGGCCTCGGCCTGCCGGTGGCGAAAAGCCTCGTCGAGCTGCACGGCGGGCGCCTGTTGCTCGATTCCGAGCCGGGACGCGGCACGACGGTCACCGTGCTCCTGCCCGAGGCCGGAGCCGCAGCGGCACGTGAGGCATCGGAGGACGGAGCGGCCAGGGAGACGGCATGAGCGATAGCTGGCACCTCGACGGCCTCGACGCGGACGGCGTGGCACGGCTTGCGGAGCTGGTCGCGCTGAAGCTCCAGGCCGGCGATGCGGTGCTGCTCGACGGCGACCTCGGGGCCGGCAAGACGACCTTCGCTCGTGCACTCGTGCGAGCGCTGCTCGGCGACCCGGAAGCCGAGGTGCCCAGTCCCACCTTCCCGGTAATGCAGCCCTACGCGACGGCACGGCTCGCGGTCGCTCATTATGATCTCTATCGCCTCTCCGGCGCCAGCGATCTCGCCGAGGTGGGCTTCGACGATGCGCTGGCGCACGGCGCGGTGCTGGTCGAATGGCCGGAGCGCGCCGAGGAGGCCATGCCGGCCGACCGCCTCGAGATCGCGCTCGCGCCGGGCAGCCGACCCGACCTGCGCGACGTGACGCTGGAGGCGCACGGCAGCTGGGACGGCCGGCTCGAGCGGCTTTGCCGGATGCACGGCTTCCTCGCCGCGTCGCTCCCCGGCGCCGGACGGCTATCTAGGATCGCCTACCTGCAAGGCGACGCCTCCGCCCGCGCCTATGCCCGCATCTCGGCCGACGGCGCCAGCTATGTGCTGATGGACGCGCCGCGCATGCCCGACGGCCCGCCGGTACGCAACGGGCTTGCCTACAGCCGCATCGCGCATCTCGCCGAGGACGTGCGCCCCTTCGTTGCCATCGGCAGCGCGCTCGCCGCGTCGGGAATTGCGGTGCCGACGATCCACGCAGCCGACCTGGAGGCTGGGCTCCTGCTGCTGGAGGACCTGGGCGATCTCACGTTCGCGCGTGCCCTCGAGATCGGGGTGCCGCAGGGGACGCTCTGGAGTGCGGCGGTGGATCTGCTCATCCGCATCCGGCGCGCGCCGCTCCCGGCCGAGTTGCCTCTACCCGACGGCAGCATTCACCGCCTGCCCCGCTTCGACCGGGCGGCGCTCGAGATCGAGCTCGGCCTCATTCTGGATTGGTACTGGCCGGAGGTGAAGGGAGGCCCGGCGCCCGACGATCTGCGGACCGAGATGATGGCGCTCTGGTCCCCGGTTCTCGACCGGCTCCTCGCCGAGCCGCCAGGGCTGTTCCTGCGCGACTACCACTCGCCGAACCTGTTCTGGCTGCCGGACCGGCCGGCCAGCGCCAACGTCGGCGTCATCGACTTCCAGGATGCACTCGCGGAGCCTTGGGCGCTCGACCTCGTGTCGCTGCTGCAGGACGCCCGGGTCGACGTACCGGTCGAGCTCGAGGTGGCCGAGCGCGAGCGCTACATGCGCGAGGTGGCCCGTGCGGAGCCGGACTTCGACCGGCATCGCTTCCTCGCCACGTATGCGGCGTTCGGCGCACAGCGCAATACGCGGCTTATCGGCCTCTGGGTGCGCCTGCTGCGCCGAGACGGCAAACCCCAGTATCTGCGCCACATGTCACGCACCTGGGACTATCTTGTGCGCAACCTCGCTCATCCCGACCTGGCATCGATTCGGCACTGGTACGATCGCCATTTTCCAGTCGCACTCCGACGCTGGCCGATCGATCCGTGACAGGCTCGGCCGGCGCAGGTCGAGCGGCCGAGGGGGCACCGATGGCGATCCAACTGCAAACGGCCTTCGTGCTCGCGGCGGGGCTCGGCACGCGCATGCGGCCGCTCACCGAGACGCTGCCGAAGCCGCTGGTCCGGCTCGCGGGCCGGACCTTGCTCGACCACGCTCTGGACCGGATCGCTGCCGCCGGCATCGCCGAAGCTGTGGTGAACGTACACTACCGGGCGGACCAGATCGAGTTGCATCTGCGCCAGCGCACGCGTGCGCCGCGAACGCTGGTCTCCGACGAGCGTGCCTTGTTGCTCGATACCGGCGGCGGCGTGACGAAGGCACTTCCGCTGCTGGGCGGCAGGCCTTTCCTGATCCACAACTCCGATAGTGTCTGGATCGAGCGGGGCCAGGGCAACATCGCGCGCCTCGCGGCGGCATTCGATGCCAGTCACATGGATGGCTTGCTGCTCCTTGCCGACCGCGAGGCGAGCCTCGGCTACGACGGCCGCGGCGATTTTCGGCTCGGCGCCGATGGCCGCATCGCGCGCGTCGGCAAGGGGGAGGAGGCGGCATTCGTTTTTGCCGGCGTCTCGATCGCCGGGCCGCGGCTGCTGCGCGACGCGCCCGAGGGGGCATTCTCGCTCAATCGCCTGTGGGACCGCGCGCTGTCCGAGGGACGTCTCCATGGACTGGTGCTCGACGGCACCTGGATGCACGTTGGTGACCCGAAAGCGCTGGCGGCGGCCGAGGCACGGATGGCGACAGCGGCGGCGGGGACAGCCAAGCGCGGCACGGGGGACCTGTCATGAGCGAGAGGCGGCAGGCGGCGGCGAGACCGCGTGTCCTAACCGTTCCCCCGGGGCGGCCGTTCCTGGTGGCGCTGGCGGAAGCCCTGCTGGCAGGACAGCTCCCCGCGCCCGGCGGCACGCCGCCCGCGTTGATCGACCTTCCGGCCTGGACCATCCTGATGCCGACGCGGCGCGCAGCGCGCACGCTGCAGGAGGCCTTTCTCGCCGCATCCGGCACACGCGCGATGCTGCTGCCCGCCATCCGGCCGATCGCCGAGGGGCAGGAGGACCTGGGGCTGCTCGAGACCGCTGCCGGCGGCACGGGGCCCGCCGCCGCCGAGCTGGACATTCCGCCCGCCATCGAGGGGCTCGAGCGCACGCTGCTGCTGACACACCTCGTCATGCAGTGGTCGAGGGTGATGCGCCGCCCCGATCCGGGCACCGCGAGCGACGATGCGGCGCTCCGGCCCGTAACGGGCGTCGGGGCGGCCACGCCCGCCCAGGCGGCGCGCCTCGCCACGGAGCTGGTGAGCCTGATCGACCTGGTGGAGACGGAGCAGGTCTCCCTCGACAAGCTCGGTGAGCTGGTGCCCGACGCCTACGCCCGGCATTGGGAGCAGACGCTGAGCTTCCTCAGGATCGTGACCGAGCTCTGGCCGAGCCATCTGGCGGAGAGCGGCGTCGTCTCTCCGGCCGATCGGCGCAATCGCCTCATTCTCGCCGAGGCGGCACGGCTTGCAGCCGCGCCGCCATCGGCTCCGGTGATCGTCGCGGGTGTGACTGGCTCGGTGCCGGCGACGGCCGAGCTGATGCGGACGGTCGCGTGCCTCCCGCTCGGCGCCGTCGTGCTTCCGGGCCTCGACACGCACCTCGATGCACCGAGCTTCGACCGCCTGACGCAATCGCATCCGGAGCATCCCCAGTTCGGGCTCGCCAAGCTTCTGGGGCAGCTCGGCGTCACGCGCGACGATGTTTGCGAGCTGCCCGGCCGACCGCTGGATGCAGCCCGCATCGGCCGCAATCGGCTGGTCAGCGAGGCGATGCGGCCCTCCGGCTCGATGATCGGATGGCGGCGGCTCGCCGCGACGGCACGGCGGGACGACATCGAGCGCGCGCTTGCGGGCGTCGACCTGATCGAGACGGCGACCGCCGACGACGAGGCGGAGGTGGTGGCCCTGATCCTGCGCGAGGCGCTGGAGACGCCGGGCCGTACAGCGGCCCTCGTCTCGCCCGACCGGCTGCTGGCGCGGCGCGTCACGGCCCGGCTGGAGGCCTGGGGCATTCGTGTCGACGATTCGGCGGGGCGCCCGTTCGCCAAGACGGTGCCGGGCGCGTTCATGGAGTTGACCGCCAACGCGCTCGTCTCCGGCTTCGCGCCGGCCGAGACGATGGCGCTGCTCAAGCATCCGCTGACGCGCGTCGGCCTCACGGCCGGGGACGCGCGCCGCCGCGCGCGAAACCTGGAGGTGGCCGCGCTGCGTGCGACCTACCTCGGCCGGGGGCTCGCCAGCCTGGCGGCCGCGGTCGAGCGGGCCCGGCGCGAGAGCCTCGCCGGCGGGCGCCGCCACCGCTCGGTGAGCCGGCTCAAGGACGCGGACTGGGCCGCGCTCGGCGACCTCGTCACGCGGGTGGAGCACGCCTTCGCGCCCCTCGTGGCCCTGGCGGCGGACGCGACGCCGCAACCGCTCTCGAAGCTGGTCAAGGCGCACGTCGCGGTCGCCGAGGCGCTGGCCGATCCGGCCGAGGTCCGCGAGGACGCATCCTCCCCGCTCTGGGACCGTGACGAGGGCCTCCATGCCTCGCTGCTACTGGCGCGCCTCATGGACGAGGCGGCACCGCAGCCGTCTTTGACCGTCGACGACTATCCGGAGCTCCTGCGCGCGCTGGTCGGCTCGGAGAGCATCCGCACGCGCGTTCCCCGCCATCCGCGCCTCTCGATCTGGGGCCCCTACGAGGCGCGCCTCCACCAGCCCGACGTCGTGGTGCTGGGATCGCTCAACGAGGGCGTCTGGCCGGCGGCTGCCGATCCCGGCCCCTGGCTCAACCGTGGCATGCGCGCCGAGCTCGGCTTGCCGAGTCCGGAGGAGGAGACTGGCCGCGCCGCTCACGACGTCGCGCTGCTGCTCGGCGCTGAGACGGTGCACCTGACGCGGGCCGACAAGGTCGACGGTGTGCCCATGGTCCCGTCGCGCTGGCTGCTGCGCCTGAAGGCGCTCATCGGAGGGCTCGGGCTCGACAAGGCGCTGGTGCCGGACCGGCCGTGGGCAGCCTGGGCGCGCGCCCGCGATCTCACGGCCCGCATCGATCCGATCAAGGCGCCGGAGCCGCGCCCGCCGGTCGCGCTGCGGCCCCGCCGTGCCTCGGTGTCCGACGTGGAGACGTGGCTCGCCAACCCTTACGCGATCTTCGCCCGGCGCATCCTGCAGCTGGAGGCCCTGCCGCCCCTCGGCCAGGAGCCCGGCCCCTCGGAGCGCGGCCAGATCGTGCACGAGGCTCTCGCGCGCTTCACCAAAGCTCACCCCGACCGGCTCCCCGCCGACATCGCATCGGCCTTCATGGAGCAGGCCGACCTGGTGATCGGCGAGCTTGGGCGCGAGCCGCGCGTCAAGGCGTTCTGGCGCCCGCGGCTGGCCCGCTTCGCTCATTGGCTCGCCGAGACGGAGGCCGCGCGGCGCACGCCCGGCTCGATGCGCCGGGTCGAGATCGCCGGCAAGCTGGTGCTCGATGGCAGTGCCGGCCCGTTCGAGCTCACCGCCCGCGCCGACCGCATCGACTGGGATGCCGACGGCCTCGTCATCACCGACTACAAGACGGGCACGCTGCCCTCGAGATCGGAGGTGCTCGGCGGCGAGGCCCCGCAGCTGCCGCTCGAGGCGGCGATGGCGGCCGCAGGCGTATTCCCGGAGATCAGGGCCATGCCCGTGACGGCGCTGCGCTACATCCGCGCCACCGGCGGCGAGCCGGCGGGCGAGGAGTGTCTGATCGTGCCGAAGGACGAGCCGATGGATGCCGTCGGCAAGCGGGCGCTCGACGGCCTCGTCCGGCTGATCGCCGACTTCGACAGGGTGGAGACACCCTACCGCGCGCTGCGACGGCGCCGCTTCGCGCACGTCTATCAGTTCGACGAGTACGCCCACCTTGCACGGCTCGGCGAGTGGGCCGCGGACGAGGGGGAGGGCAGCCGGTGAGCAGCCGCGTGCACACGGCCGCGCTCGATGCCGCGCGGCACGATACGAGCCGCCGCCAGGGGCTCGCCGCCGATCCGCATGTCTCCGCGTGGGTGTCGGCCAACGCGGGCACGGGCAAGACCCACGTTCTGACCACGCGCGTGCTGCGGCTGCTGCTCGCCGGCACCCCGCCGGAGCGGCTGCTCTGTCTCACGTACACCAAGGCCGCCGCGGCCGAGATGTCGGCGCGCGTCTTCGACCGCCTCGCCCGCTGGGTGACCGCCGACGACCATCACCTGACGGACGCTCTGTCGAGCGTGCTCGGCCGGCACCCGACGGCTGACGAGCAGGCCCGGTCCCGCGATCTCTTCACCCGTGCCATCGAGACACCGGGTGGGCTCAAGGTGCAGACCATTCATGCCTTCTGCGAGCGGCTGCTGCAGAGGTTCCCCCTTGAGGCAGGCATCCCGCCGGGCTTCGCCATCCTCGACGACGAGATGCAGTCGAGACTGGTCGGCGAGGCGACCTCGGCCGTGCTGGAGGCGGCCAATTCCGCGCCCATGAGCGACCTCGGCCGCGCACTTTCGGCTGTCATCCGGTATGCGTCCGACGACGGTTTCGACCGGTTGCTGAAGGATGCCCTGGGGCGGCGCGAATGGCTGGAGGCGGCCTCGCGCATCGGCATGGGCGGTGGTGGCCCGCTCGATACTGCGGCGGCGCTCTACAAATCGGCACTCGGCATCGAGCCGGGCGACACGCGCGAGAGCATCGAGGCGGCACGCGCCAGGGTGATCGAGCGCGCGCACCTCCAGCGGGCGAGGGAGGTGCTCGATGGCGGCACCAAGACCGACCGGGAGCGGGCGGCCGACATCGCGGCCATTCTCACGGCGAAGGACGATGCGGGCCGCATTGCGGGACTTGCGACGCTGCTCCTGACGAGGTCCGGCGATCCCCGCGCCAAGGTGATGACCAAGAAGCTGGCCGAGACGAGTCCCGACATCGCCGACCGTCTCGTCTCCGCCCAGCGCGATTTTCTCGCCCTCGGCGACAAGCTCGGCTGCCTCGCCGTCGCCGAGGCGACGATGGCGGTGCTGCATCTCGCCTCCGCCACCATGCAGCGCTACCATGAGCTGAAGCAGCGGCGCGCGGCGCTCGACTTCGACGACCTGATCCGCGCCACGGGCAATCTGCTGCGGGAGTCCGAGGACGCGCAGTGGGTGCTCTACAAGCTCGACGGCGGCCTCGACCATATCCTCGTCGACGAGGCCCAGGATACGAGCCCGACGCAATGGCGCGTGATCGAGGCCTTGGCCCGGGAGTTCCTCGCCGGCCTCGGTGCGCGTGAGCTCGAGACGGGAGGGCCGCGCACCGTGTTCGCGGTCGGCGACGAGAAGCAGTCGATCTACGGTTTCCAGGGCGCGGCGCCGAAGATGTTCGCCGACATGGGCAAATGCTTCGGCGATTTGGCGCGGGCGGCGGGCCTCAGGTTCGAGCAGGTGCCGCTCACGCTGTCGTTCCGGACGGTGGCGCCGATCCTCGACGCCGTGGACGCCATTCTCGACCACGAGGAGCGCGGCGCCGGCCTCACCTCCGTCGGCGCCATGCAGCGGCACGTCGCAAACCGCCTCGGCATGGGCGGCCTCGTCGAGGTCTGGCAGCCGGAGCAGCCCGACGACCCCGAGCCGTCACCCGCCTGGCAGCCGCTCGAGGAGGAGGCCGTCTCCGACCCCGCGACCCGCCTCGCCGAGCGCATCGCCGGGACCATCGCCGGTTGGATCGCGTCCGGCGAGATGCTGGCATCCGAGCGGCGCCCGATCCGCTGCGGCGACATCCTGGTGCTCGTGCGCCGGCGGCGACCGTTCGCCGACCTGATGGTCTCGGCGCTGAAGCGGCGCGGCATCCCCGTGGCGGGTGCCGATCGCCTGCGGCTCGCGGACCAGCTCGCCGTGCTCGATGTCGTGGCCCTCTCGGACGTGCTGCTGCTGCCGGAGGATGACCTGTCGCTCGCCGCGGTCCTGAAGAGCCCGATGCTCGGCCTCGACGACGACGATCTCATGGCGCTTGCGCCCGGGCGGCGCGGCTCGCTCTGGTCGGCATTGCTCGCGGCCAAGGACAATCCGCGCTTCCAGGCCGCCGCCGATCTGCTCAAGCGCTGGCGCTCGCGGGCCGACGTGGTGCCGCCCTACGAGTTCCTGGTCGAGGTGCTGGTCCACGACGGCATGCGCAAGAGGCTGCTCGCGCGCCTCGGGCCCGAGGCCGCCGACCCGCTCGACGAGCTCCTCTCGCTGGCGCTCGCCTACGACGAGGGCGCGCCGCCCTCCTTGCAGGGCTTCATGGACTGGCTGCGCAGCTCCGAGCGCGACATCAAGCGCGACATGGAGCACGGCCGCGACGAGGTGCGCGTGATGACGGTGCACGGCTCGAAAGGCCTCGAGGCGCCGATCGTATTCCTTCCCGACACGTGCAGCGCTCCCAACACCGGGCCGCCGGGTGGCCTCCTCTCCTACCGCATGAAAGGCCTGCCGCTCGGCCTCGACGATGTCGAGCCGTTCCTGTGGCCGGTGAAAGGAACGAGCGCTGTCGAGGCGGTGAAAGCGGCGCGCGAGGCGGTTCGCCAGCGCGAGACCGAGGAGCACAACCGGCTGCTCTACGTGGCGCTGACGCGACCGCGCGACCGGCTTTACGTGGCCGGCTACGAGGGCGGGCGCGGGCGCGGCAAGGGCTGCTGGTACGATGCCATCGAGCAGGGGCTCGGCGGCCGTCTGGCCGAGACGACGGACGCGGCCGGCCGCACCGTCCGCCGCCTGGAGGCTGCACAACAGGCGGATGCGGAGGAGCGCAGGGTCGAGGCGCATGGCGTCGTCGAGGCCCGGCAACCGCCGCTCTGGGCCGAGGCCAAGGCGCCGAAGGAGCCGGGCATCGCCGTGCCGCTGGCGCCGTCTCGCCTCGCCCCGCTCGATACGGATGCCGAGGGCGATCCCATCGAGATGCCGCGACCCGAACGTCCGGCCGATGAGCCGCCGGCACCGTCGCCGGCTGCACTCGCCGCGGGCAACCGGTTTCTCCGGGGCACGATCACGCACGCCCTCCTGCAACATCTTCCGGGCCTCGACGCGGACGCTCGGCGCACGGCGGCCGAAGCCTTCGTCGCGACGCGTGGCGCGGCGCTTGCGCACGCGACCCGGGCGAGCATCGTCGAGGAGACCCTCGCCGTGCTGGCCCACTCCGATTTCGCCCGGGTGTTCGGCCCGGGCAGCCGCGCCGAGGTGCCGATCGTCGCCGAGCTCGAGCCACCCGACGGCAAGGGCGAGACCGTGCGCGTGACGGGCCAGCTCGACCGGCTCGTCGTCACCGACCGCGACGTCCTGATCGTCGACTACAAGACCAACCGGCCGCCACCGCGCGAGGCCGGCGAGGTGCCGGAGGCCTACGTGCTCCAGCTCTCGGCCTATCGGCTCGCGGTGCAACGCATCTTTCCGGATCGCCCGGTCCGCGCCGCCCTCCTGTGGACGGAGACCGCGCATCTCATGGAGCTGCCGGCCTCACGCCTCGACGAGGCCGCAATCCGGATGTTTCTGCTCGGCAAGGCCAGCCTTGACGGTTG
>JBFWQN010000074.1:0-14483 GCA_050249405.1 Hyphomicrobiaceae bacterium
CCAGCCTGCTGGGGCGCCGCCTGCTGCTGGCCGCCTCCGCGGACGAGCTGCTCGAGAAGGCTGCGTGCATAGAACATGGAAGTCTCCTGACGAAGGCTGCTATTCCCGTCCGCCCCCGCGGCCAAGGTAGTGCCGCGGGGGCGCGAGGGCAATGACGGTCCGTGCGCAAACTCATTCTGCAGGCGTGGGGGATATGCCCTTCTGCGGCTCGTCGACGGGCCCGACGATGCGGCCGAACACCCGCCAGACGAGGCGCGCGAGGTCATCCATCACGACGAACACGGCCGGCACGAAGACGAGGCTGAGAAGGGTCGACGAGATGAGCCCGCCGATCACGGCGATGGCCATCGGCGAGCGGAACTCGCCGCCCTCGCCGGCACCGAGCGCGGACGGCAACATTCCGCCGACCATGGCGATGGTCGTCATGACGATGGGCCGGGCCCGTTTGCGTCCGGCATCGACGATGGCCTCCGCCCGCGACACGCCCCGCGCCATCTCCTCGATAGCGAAATCGACGAGCATGATGGCGTTCTTCGTCACGATACCCATCAGCATCAGTATGCCGATCACCACCGGCAGGCTCATCGGCTTCGACGTGATCGCGAGCGCCACGATCGCGCCGCCGATCGAGAGCGGCAGCGAGAAGAGAATTGTGACGGGATGCAGGAACGAGCCGAACAGCAGCACCAGCACCGCGTAGACCATCATCAGGCCGGCACCCATCGCCTTGGCGAAGCCCTGGAACACCTCGGCCATGATCTCGGCATCGCCGAACTCCTTGAGCTCGACGCCCTCGGGCAGGCTCTTCGCCGCAGGCACCGCCTTGACGGCGGCGATGGCGTCGCCGAGCGGCGTGTCGCCGACCAGATCGGCGCCGATCAGCACGCGGCGAGTCCTGTCGTAGCGGTCGATCGCCGTCGGTCCCTGGCTCATCGCGAACTCGGCGACCACGGAGAGCGGCACCGCGCCGCCGCGCGCCGTCGGCACCTTCAGCGCCTCGAGCATCTCGCCATTCGATCGTGCCGCCTCGTCGAGCTGCACGCGGATCGGGATCTGGCGGTTGCCGAGGTCGATGCGCGCGAGGTTGGCCGAGACGTCGCCGATGGTGGCGATGCGCACCGCCTCGGAAATTTGGTCGGTCGAGACGCCGAGGTCGGCGGCGAGATCGGAGCGGGGCCGCACCAGCAGCTCCGGACGATCGAGCTCGGCGGTCGACACGACATTGGCGAGCAGCGGCCGGCCCGAGGCGGTCGTCACCCGCTTGGCCTCGCTGGTGATGGCCGCCGCCGCCTTGCTTACGGCCGCGCCGTCACGTCCCGCGACGACCAGCGAGAATTGCCGCTGCCCGTCGTCCTTCATGAACCAGAAGCGCATGTCGGGGAGGGCCGCGAGATCGCGACCGACCGCCTGCTTGAACTCTTCCTGGCTGATGCTCCGGCTCTTTTTCGGCACCAGGTTCACGGTGAGCGTGGCCTTGCGCACCTCCGCACCGGAGCCCAGCAGGTTGCCGCCGTTGACGAAGACGCTCCGCGTCTCGGGGCGCGCGCGAATTCGGCTGGCCACGTCCTCGGCCGCGCGCCGCGTGTCGTCGAGCCGCGAGCCCGGCGGCAGCTCGACGGCAAGCAGCATGCGCCCCGAATCCTCCTGCGGCAGGAAGCCCGCCGGCACGAGATAGAACGAGCCGATAGAGGCGGCAAAGACGAGAAGGCCCAGCGCCACGGTCTTCAGCCGATGATGCACCGACCATCCGACGAGACGCGTATAGAGGCGAAGCACCGCTCCCTCGCGCTCCCTGTGGCCGGAGCTGCGTGCAAAATAGGCAGCCAGCATCGGGGTGATGAGCCGTGCGACCAGCAGCGAGAAGAACACGGCGAACGCGACCGTCAGCCCGAACTGCTTGAAATACTGCCCCGCGATGCCGCCCATGAAGCTCACGGGCGTGAACACGGCGATGATGGTCATGGTGATGGCGACGACGGCGAGGCCGATCTCGTCGGCCGCCTCGAGCGCCGCCCGGTAGGCCGATTTCCCCATATGCATGTGGCGCACGATGTTCTCGATCTCGACGATGGCGTCGTCGACGAGAATGCCGGTCACGATAGTGATCGCGAGCAGGCTCACGAGATTGAGCGAGAAGCCCAGCGCGTCCATGGCCCAGAACGTCGGCAGGATGGAGAGCGGCAGCGCCACGGCGGCAATGACCGTCGCCCGCCAATCGCGCAGGAAGACGATGATCACGAGGATGGCGAGGATGGCGCCCTCGATCAGCGTGGTCATGGTCGAATGGTAGGAGCCGATCGCATATTGCGTGGTGGTGTCGATGAGTGAAAGCTCGACGCCGGGATGGTCGGCCTTCAGCTTCTCGAGGACGCGATCCACCGACTGCGAGACCACGACGTCGCTCGCACCCTTCCCGCGCGAGATGGCGAAGGCCACCACCTCCTTGCCGTCGAGGGTGGCGAACGTGCGCCGCTCGGCGTGGCCGTCGGTGACCCGGCCCAGCTCGTCGAGCCGCACCTTCCGCCCGCCCGGCAGCGCGATCATGGTCGCGGCGAGGTCGTCGACGGTCGGCTTCGAGCCGAGCGTGCGGATCGCCTGCTCGCGGTCGGCGATCTCGCCACGGCCGCCGGCGAGGTCGACGTTCGTCGCACGGATCTGACGGTTGACGTCACCCGCCGTGATGCCGAAGGCGAGCAGCCGGTCCGGGTCGAGCGCCACGCGCACCTCCCGCTCGACGCCGCCGATGCGCTGCACCTGGGAGACACCCTTCACGCCCTGCAGCGCGCGCACGATCGTATCGTCCACGAACCACGAGAGCTGCTCCATGGTCATGGCCGGTGCACGGGCGGCAAACGTGAGGATCGGCAAGCCCTCGATCTCGAAGCGCTGGACGATCGGCTCGTCGATGGTGCGAGGCAGCTCGGTCCGTACCCGCGCAATGGCATCCTTGACGTCGTTCAGCGCGCGATCCTGATTGGTCTCGAGCTGGAACTGGATCACGCTGATGGAGCTGCCCTCGGTCAGCGTCGAGGTGATGTGCTTGACGCCCGCGACACCGGCGATGGCGTCCTCGACCTTCTTCGTGACCTGCGTCTCGAGCTCGGAGGGGGCGGCACCGAGCTGCGTGATGCGCACCTGGACGATCGGCACGTCGATATTGGGAAAGCGCGTCACCGGCAGCCCGCGGAAGCTGAAGATGCCGAGCGTCATCAGCACCAGGAACAGGACGAGCGCCGGCACGGGCCGGCGGATGGACCAGGCCGAGATGTTCATTCAGCGTCTCCGTTCGGCGCCTGCGCCGCCCTGCGCCTCGATCGGCGCCTGTCGGCGACCCGGATATAGGATCTCGATGTGGCGAGCGAGAGTCGCCTCGCGCTCCTTGCCCCGGAACGCCCCTCTGCAGCCGCTGCTGGGGCAGCTCGTCATCTTGCGATCCTTTCCCGGATCGGTCCCGCTTCCCGCCTCGCTCCGCAGCCGCTAAGCTCTGTCCTGAACCGCCCGCATGCGCCGACGAGGCCCTGATGTTCACCAACTTCTTCTACGAGCTCAAATCCGCCAAGGTGCCCGTCACGCTGAAGGAGTACCTGGCGCTGATGGAGGCGCTGCAGGCCGACCTCGCCGACATGCGCGTCGAGCATTTCTACTATCTCTCGCGCACCGTGCTGGTGAAGGACGAGCGGCACCTCGACAAGTTCGACCAGGTGTTCGGCCACGTCTTCAAGGGGCTCGAGCTGATGACCGACGCTCCCGACGTCGAGATCCCCGAGGAGTGGCTGCGCGCGCTCTCTCAGCTCTACCTGACCGACGAGGAGAAGGCCAGGATCGAGGCCCTCGGCGGCTGGGACAAGATCATGGAGGAGCTGAAGAAGCGCCTCGAGGAGCAGAAGGGCCGTCATCAGGGCGGCAAGAAGTGGATCGGCACCGCCGGCACCTCGCCCTACGGCGCCGAGGGCTACAACCCGGCCGGTGTGCGCATCGGCCAGAAGGAGAACAAGAATTTCCGCGCCCTCAAGGTCTGGGACAAGCGCGAGTTCAAGGATCTCGACGACAAGGTGGAGCTGGGCACCCGCAACATCAAGGTAGCGCTGCGCCGCCTCAGGAAGTTCGCGCGCGAGGGCGCCGCCGACGAGCTCGATCTCGACGGCACCATCAAGGGCACGGCACGCAAGGGCTATCTCGACATCCAGATGCGCCCCGAGCGGCGCAACACCGTGAAGGTGCTGATGTTCTTCGACATCGGCGGCTCGATGGACTGGCACATCAAGCTTGCCGAGGAGCTGTTCTCGGCGTCCCGCTCCGAGTTCAAGCACATGGAGCACTTCTACTTCCACAACTGCCTCTACGAGTTCGTGTGGAAGAACAATCGCCGCCGCTGGACCGAGCGCACGCCCACCTGGGAGGTGCTGCACAAGTATCCGGCCGACTACAAGGTCGTGTTCATCGGCGACGCCTCGATGAGCCCCTACGAGATCACGGTTCCGGGCGGCTCCGTCGAGCACATGAACGAGGAGCCGGGATCGGCCTGGCTGCGGCGGGTGACGGGCATCTACGAAAGCGCGATCTGGCTCAACCCCGTGCCCGAGGCCCACTGGAGCTGGACGCCCTCGATCAAGCTCGTGGGTGACATCATGGAGAACCGCATGTTCCCGCTGACCATCGACGGCCTCGACCGGGCGATGAAGGAGCTGATGCGGTAGGCGCCGTCGGTCTCCTCGCAGCCCTTGGTGTCGCGTGCCGGCTGGCCCCTTTTTCATGCTGCCCTACGGCACGCTATGTGACGCGAGCACCTGGAAGCGTCGACGTCGGGCGTGTCCGCTCGCCGTGACGCCTTATGTCGCGGCCAGCCCCGCTCACCCCGCTTGTCTCGACCGTGAGCGCAGCGCACGATCACGCAACGGGCTAGTCGAAGAGGGGCAATGAGAAATCGCATTCAGGGCGCGCTGGCCAGCTTTTTTGGTCCGTCGCGCAACGACCGCTTCGCCGAGCTGTTGCGGCAGGTCTCGAAGGTTGCGCTCGATTGCTCGGCGCATTTCAGGAAGACGAAGGCGCAGGACGCAGCCGGCATCGTGGAGTTCGAGCATCGCGCCGACCGGCTGGTCGCCGAGATTCACGAGCTGCTCGACAACTCTTTCATCATGCGTTTCGACATCCCCGACGCCATGCGCCTCACCGACGATCTCGACGACGTCGTCGACGGCATGCGCAAGGTGGTCCTTCACGTCGATGCCTATAAGGTTTTTCTTTCCGACATGCGTCCCGGAGCCATCGAGCTGATGGACCTGTCGGGCGCCATGCTTGTCCACGTGGACAAGCTGGTCGCCATGCTCGCCGAGCCCCGGCTGTCGCTGTCAGCCGTGCGCGTCATCGCCGACCAGATCGACCGGATGGAAAGCGAGGCCGACAAGCTGACATCCGACTTCGAGACCAAACTGGTGGTCGAGTTCTCGCCGAGCGGCGCCAATGTGCTCGAGTTCATCGCCTGGCACCAGCTCTTCCATCTTCTCGAGCAGATCACGGACGACGCCAATCATTGCGCCCGGCAGATCCTGTCGCTCGCCCGCAAGGAGGCCTGAGTGAGCGGCCTTTCCCTGGGTCTCCTGGTTGCACTCGCGCTCGTGCTCGCAGCCGAGTTCGTGAACGGCTGGACGGACGCACCCAATGCCATTGCGACGGTCGTCTCGACCAACGTGATGACCCCGCGGCAGGCAATCGTCATGGCGGTCGTCATGAATACGATCGGCGCCATGTCGGGGACGGCGGTCGCAGCGACCGTCGGCACAGGCATCGTCGCCCCATCCGCACTCACCGTGCCGGCCATCACGGCAACCATGATCGCCATCATCGGCTGGGGCGTCGTTGCGGCGCGGCTCGGCATTCCGGTCAGCAAGTCACATGCGCTACTTGCCGGGCTGGCAGGCGCAGGGCTGGCCGGCGGCGGTTTCGCGGCCCTGCAGTGGGGTGGGTGGATGAAGGTCGCCATCGGCCTCGGCTGCTCGCTGGTTCTGGGCCTCGGGGCCGCGTTCGCACTGGCCCGACTGATCGTGGTCTTCGCCGCCGACGCTCAGCCGACCCGTGCCAAGCGGACGTTCGACCGGCTGCAGATGGCCTCGGCCGGCTTCATGGCTTTCAATCACGGTCTCAACGACGGTCAGAAGTTCATGGGCGTGTTCGCCATGACGCTGTTGGCCGGAGGAGCCATCTCCGATTTCCATATTCCCTGGTGGGTGATCGGCCTCTGTGCCGGGACGATGGGCATCGGCACCAGCTTCGGCGGCTGGCGCATCATTCGCACCGTCGGCTCCAAGATGTCGCGACTGACGACATGGCAAGGCTTTGCCGCGACCATGACGGCCTCGGCCACCATCTTCGGCGCGTCGCACTATGGCGTGCCGCTGTCGACCACGCATACGATTACGAGCTCGGTCGTGGGCGTCGCTGCCAGCCGGCGGCTGTCCGACGTGCGCTGGACGGTTCTCGGGCGCATCGTGTCGGCATGGCTCGCCACGTTTCCGGCGTGTGCCTTGCTTGCGTATCTGGCGGCACACATCGCCAATTATTTGTCACGCTGATCTTGTTGAAAGTGAATTTACGCGATTCGATGCCTCGAATCGTTCACCCTGCAACCGACCACCTTGCAACCGAAAATCCGGCAACCCAGACTCCTGCCAACCAAGAGGCCTATCGAACGTCATCATGCGGAAGCGTCGCCAGATTGCTGCGCTGCCCGTCAAGCGGCGCGAGGGCAACCGGATCGAGGTGCTCCTGATCACCTCGCGAGACACGGGGCGCTGGATCATCCCCAAGGGGTGGCCGTGGCCGAAGCACTCCGATCGCGCCGCCGCCGAGGGCGAGGCGTGGGAGGAGGCTGGCATTCGCGGCAGCATCTCCCACGAGAGCATCGGCACCTACCGCTACGAGAAGCGTGACGGCGCCAAGAGCCGCGTTCTCGATGTCACCGTGTTCGTGCTCGAGGTCGGCGAGGAGGTCGAGGCGTGGCCGGAGGCGGAGCAGCGGCGGCGCGAGTGGTTCCCCTTGGTCAAGGCGGCCACGCTCGTCGACGAGCCCGAGTTGCGCAGCCTCATCCTCGCCTACGGCGAGGCCGTCCGCATCGGCCCCGTCAGGTGAGGCGCATACAGGCGAGGCCCGCGAAGATCACTAGTGCCGCCACCACCCGCAGCGGGTAGAGCCGCTCCTTCATCACGGTGACGGCGATCAGCGCCCCGAACAGGACCGAGGTCTCGCGCAGCGCCGCCACGGCGCCGATAGGGGCCCGTGTCATCGCCCACAGCGCGGCGCCGTAGGAGGCCATCACCATGGCGCCCCCGGCGAGTCCCATCGGCCAGCGCTGCCGAAGCGCCAGGCCAAGCTCCCGCGGACGCCACAGCGCGATAGCCGGAACCAGCAACACGCCGGTCAGCAGCATCATCGCCGCGACATAGCCCGCCGGCGTGCCCGACAACCTCGTTCCGACCCCATCGATCACGGTATATGCGACGATGATCGCGACGTTGCCGCCCGCTACGACGATGCCGCGCCGGTCGAGCCCTCCCCGCATCAGCGCATGCAGCCCCAGGCCGAGCACGCCGAGGCTCAGCAGCACGATGCCGACCAGAACCGGTAGCGCGAGATGCTCCCCCAGCAGAAGCGCGCCGGCACCCGTCGTGAGAAGCGGTGCGGAGCCACGCATCAGCGGATAGACGGCCGAGTAGTCCGCAAGCCGGTACGAAAGGCCGAGCAGCAGGAAATAGCCGACGTGGATGATGCCCGATGCCACGACGTAAGGGTGGCTCGCCGCCGCGGGCAGGTCCGCCACGGCGAGCATGGCCGCCGAGACGACGGCAGCCCCGGCCGCGATCACGGTCGCGCCGATCAGCGGATCGCCGCCGTTGCCTTTCGCCATGGCGTTCCAGCTGGCGTGCAGCAGAGCTGCCGCGAGCACGACGGCGATCACCTCGCTGGGAATCAGGCTCCGCCTCCTTGTCCCGGCCGCGCCGTCGCGCTCTGAGAAGCCGCAGCCGTGCCCGCAGCCGAGCCTGCGCTGATGCGGAGCAGAAGCAGGCTCGTCGCTGCGAGCAGGATCGCAGCGAAACCGTAGATGCTGACGGGTGGCAGCAGCGGAAACAGCAGACCGGCCGCGAGCGGTCCGGTGCCCGCTCCGATGTCACGCCACGTCGCCTGCCGGGCAAGCGCCGGCACGCGCTCCGATCCAGGATGCGCCTCCGCCACCAGCGGCGCCGTCAGCGGCTGCGTGAGCGCGCGCAACACGATCGTGACCAGCACGCCCGTCCACAGCAGCCAGCCGTCGGAGGCGAGCATCGAGAGGCCGCCAGCGGCCCCGAGTGATGCCAGCACGAGAATGCGCCGCGCGCCATAGCGGTGAGCCAGATGCCCGCCGACCGGCGAGAACAGCACCTCCACCGCATAGCGCAGCGCCATGGCGACGGCGGCCGCAAGCACGGCGCCCTTCGGATAGCTCGCGGCGGCCAGCAGACCGAGACCGAACACGAACAGCCCGTCCATGGTGAAGCCCATGGCGAACGACCAGATGCTGATCGGACCCGGCCATGCGAAGGTCGGACCGCCCGCCACGGGCTTTTCAGCATGGCGCGCGATCGGGATCCGCGCGGCGAGCAACGGCGCCAGGCAACCGATGGCCGTGAGCAGCATGAAAACGACGCGCGGTCCGAACGCCAGCGCCACCAAGGCGCCGCCGACGAGACCCAGCATGGGACCCATGGCGATGATCGCACGCGATCGCCCTGTCCGCCGCGCCTGGTCCTCGACGACGGACGTGGGCAGCGCCTGGTTGGCGAGATTGAGCGCCGCGTAGGACAGCCCCCACAACAAGCGGCCGGCCAGCAGTGGCCAGAGCCCGGAGAGCGTCGAATAGCTGAGCGTGGCGAGGACCGCGCCGCAGCTCGCAAGCACGCAGGCGCCGCGCGGCCCATGCCGGGCATAGAGCCGGGCAATCCACTGGTAGCCCACGATACGGACCAGCCTGTTCGCGGCCAGCAGCACGCCCGCCTCCGGCAGCGAGACGCCGAAGGTCGCCGCATAGAGCGGCAGCAGCAGATATAGAACCGTATCTCCTGGCAATGTCAGCGCGAGCGCCAGTGCGGCATGAAGAGAGCCCCGATCGGCCTCCTCCGCGCTCGAAGGCGCCGCAAGTGAACCCTCGGCGCTGGGGGCCAACGGCGTGTCTCCGGAACGGTCGCGGGATGCCCCCGCCGAAGCGAGAGGATAGGCGCCGCCGAAACCTGGGCAAGTCTTGTTTTTATTCTTCCGGAAATATCCAATCCATGACGTCCAGCAAGGGCGTCGCGGATGCCCGCCGGGAGCTGCGAGGCATAGCTCCGCAAATCGATGCGCGGACCATCGACCTGCCGGTTACCTATGGCGCGTGTGCAGGCTGCCGCCTTGCGCGCGCCGAGCCCCCGCCGTCAAACGCCCGGAATGAGGGTCGCCACGAGACGGTCCTCGGCGCGCTCGCTCGAGGACAGCCCCTCTACCACGCCGGCCCGGTCGGTCGCGTTGCGATTCTGGCTCATCTTCCGCTTGCCCTCGAGGCGCGCGACCGGCATCCGCACGCCGACGATGCCGCGGAGTTGCGCCGTAACGAACTCGGGCGGCGCGTCGGCGACCTGCCAAGGCTGCACGCGGGGGGTCTCGTGCAGCCTCGTCAGCCGCGTCACCACCTCGAGCAGCCGGTCGGGGGCGTCGAAGAACTCGACCCGCCCGTAGGCATGAACCGCCACGTAGTTCCAGGTCGGCACGACCTTGTGCGTCTCCGCCTTCGACGCATACCACGAGGGTGTGATGTAGGCTTCTGGACCGCCGAAGATGGCCAGCGCGTCACCGGACGGCACCAGCTGCCACTGCGCATTGGCGCGGGCCACATGAGCGTAGAGCGTCCCGTAGGGACCTTCGCTCTCGTCGAGAAGCATCGGCAGGAGGGTTCCGATCAAGCCCTTCTCCGTCGCCGTGACGAGCGTCGCCGAGCGGGCCTCGCGCATCGCCGCTTGGATTTCGGCGAGATCCTCGATCCGGAAAGCCGGGGGCGTGTACATGGGCAACTCCCGCAAGCGCTGTCTGCCGATGCGCGCGACTGGCGGCCCCGCCCTCGCGACATGCGCGCCGGGCGATGACCTTGTGCTTCCGAACGACCTCATCGTCGATACGCCGCCGCGACCTCTATCCCTGCCGCGGCGGGAAGTCGAGAGACAGAGAAAGGGCTGCCCCTTCCAGGCCCGGCGGCCCGCCTCCTTGCCGCCACAGCGGCGGACCGCATCCCGGTGTGGACGGCGCCGACGAGCGATCGCCACGTCCCGCGAGCCGATCTTCCGGGCACCTGTGCCAACAGCCGGGCATACAGACTTGCGTTGAGACGATGTCCGGCTATAGTCCGCGCCCTGTCGCACCACGGAGAGATGGCCGAGTGGTTTAAGGCGCACGCCTGGAACGCGTGTGTACGTGCAAGCGTACCGTGGGTTCGAATCCCACTCTCTCCGCCATTGGCCATATCTACGACGTTGATTTCATTTCAAGTTTTCAAGGCACAAATCGCCGGCCCCAACGGCGGCCCCAACTTCGACTGAGAACGTATGCCCTGCGCGGGTCACGGTGGACCCGAGCCTGGGAGCCCACCCTAGCCAGGAAAGGCGAGGCCGGCGGCTACTTGCCGCGCCCATTTGAACCCTCCGGGCTGGTGAAGCGCTCACTCGCGGCAATGCACTGGGCTTCTTGCAATCGGGGTCCTCAACGGTGGCCCGTCGACTCGGGGCTCAACGATCACCCACTCGACCACGAGGTTGCTCTGCAGCGGTTCCTCAGGGTCGCCGGTGAGCGGCTGAGCTGCCTTGCCATAGGCGCGGTCCAGGATGATCTGCAGCGCCGCGAGGCGCGCCTGCTCACTCGTGGCCATGCCGATCGGCTGGCGGGTCGCTTCGTCGACGACGAGACCGGCAAGCGCTGCAACAGCCTCTATGGCCGCCGGCCCATGCGCCCGGGCCAAATCCTTCACCTCGTTCGTCGTCCTGTTCGGAGTGCCGGCCTGCCTGCCGCCGGTCTTGCGGCCTCTCATGCGCGTTCCCCGTCTATTTCCGTCTACTTTAGACCTTCTGCCTCGGTCTGAGCCCACCCACGGCTAGGAAGATCGCGTTCGGCATCCTCGAATAATGTCGGCGACTTATGAACGATGATCACGCCGTCGTCGATAGTCGTTTCAATGTTCGAGCCCGCCTCCCATGCGAACGGTCCAGCGACTGGCCGCCGCAAACTGTGTCGGCTCGCTCTGAGCAATATCGATGAATCACGTTGCCGTGAACGATTGCTCACTAGTGAGAGGCGACTATTTCGACAATTGAATAGCGCCAGCTCCACTCGTTTGGCTTCAGTGGAGGTAAATTGTCGAACCGAACGTAGCCTCGAAAGGCACGTTTCTGTCCGCTGGGAACATTTAGCCCATAATGCCTAGCAACATCCTGGCCCACGGCAGCACACTTAGCGCCCTGCGTCCTAAACTCGGCCCACGGATCGCCTTTCTTCACCGACTCATCCCCCGTTTGCGGCGGGTAAACCTTATCGAACACCTTTGCCGGGCAGTCCATCACTGTTACTCTTACGGCCAACTCTGCAAGTTGATGAGGCGAGTTATTCGCCACAACCGCCTTCATCTCCGATGGAACGCCGAGGGACAGGGCTGCTTCCGCCAACTCGATCTGGTTTGGAGCGATAATTGACAATGCGACTTGGCGCCGTTGGTCCTGCTGAAGATTGTGGAAGTAGCTGTAGATTCCGCCAACAGCGGCCAGCGCGACGAGGCCAAGTAGCATCAGCAACAGACCGCGCCTGAATCCCCGGTACTGAATGGCGAAATAGGTCGTGCCCAGCACAAATATCGACAATGCGATCCAGTCCATAGCCCCCCCCCTGATTGAAGCATCTTGCGTTACCGGTCCGACGCAGTGGGAGCATAAGCAGACGGTTATGGTGCCAAGCTTCGCCAGCAGCGACGACCCACGGTGCTGGCCCAGCGCCTCGTCGAATGTCTGCGCAGGCTGTTCGGCAACTTCGTCTGATCACCTCCTCTTCGGCGCGCAACAGGCCAAGACGCGGCAAGTGCGATGGGAAGGATGATCGCGTTTTCGTGAACAAGATTCGACCGCAATGCGGTAAGCCAACCCGCGCCAGCATGGGGCAATCGGCTTTGGCAGGCACATGCTTGCTGCTCCTCAGCCGTGGTAGGTGGGGCAACCTTGAAGCAGACTTCCCCTTCAGCGGGTCTAGGGCGACCGACGTCAATGGCGCCACTGTGCCCTTCTGGTGGTTGATCCTTCCCCCGTCCCCTGCCCCCAGAAGGGGAAGGGGGGCTAGTATCTGATATGGCCATTGTCTAAAGTGATCCGCATAGATAGCAATTTTGCTCGTTAAGGCTCTGCTCGGCGCCGGCATCGCAGCCCTTGGAAGCACGATGGGAGCGCGTGCGGGCCGGGCCATCACGGGAGCATACTCAGGAGAAATCGACCAAGCCAAGATGATCGGAAGCCTCGGCGGCGAGGAGAGTGCTGCGGCGATCGAACAGGTGCGGCGCTATCATGGCCAGTCAGGCGCAACACGGCAAAAAACTCCGACACGCTCGGCTCGCGAGCAACGTATCGAGCGGAACCGTTCCGATCCTGAACCAACACCAAATCAACCACCTGATCCCGTGTCTTATCGATCATATGGCGCACTCCCCGATGGCACGAAGCAGAATATACGCGCGGCATTCGTTGTAGATCAAGGATTGCGTGGCGGCCGATTGTCAGCTCGCGAGAGTGCACAGAATTTGCGCGAGCTACTGTCGAGCCGTGGCATCAACGTGCCGATAACCACCGCGCGAGTGCAACACACAAACGAAGCAATGGCGCAGTTCCAAGCAGACAATGACGGGCGATTGCCGAAGGTGGACGAATACGGCAGCGTGTTCGGCAACGGCACGTTGGCCATTCCGCCAGAAATGCCAGTACCACTGCAATTGGGATTATTTGCTATGCTTCTGAAGATAGTATTTAGCCCGACTGATGCCCAGACGCTCCCAGGGTCGGGTTGCGCTGGCGGCTACGTGTCCTAGCCAACGGGATGCTGCACCGCGCTTGCCGCGTGCGCTTTGAATGTCGCTGAAGGTATCTCGATTGAATCTGCGAGCTACCCATTTTGCAACCGAGTTCGCAGTGTGGAGCACTTCATTCTGGCCAAGTGGAACAGAGAAGCAATTCAGTGAACGTGCCAGATCGCAAATGTGAGCGTGAAATGCATCCCGATCGAACTGACCGTCGGCACCCCAAAATTGCCGAACATCGTGATAAGCCTCATGACGCAGCCTCGTAAACAGTGTGACATTACGTCCGGCGCCTATCTCTAACTCAATCTGATGTTCAGGAGCTTTATCGTCGTAATTCAACTCTGCATCAAGGGCGCCGAGATCGTATGGCGTCATGGCGAGCCATAGCGTCCGCCATTCGGGGTGGAGTGGATTCTTAGCAATTAGACCGGAGTAGCCGCGATCGGCTTTCAATCGCCTTCTGTAGCCTCGCTCTACGGCGGCATAAAAATTGATCGGCCGTAGGTTAGATGCCGGAAATCGAGATACAGAAGTTCTCAGCACGTAAGTCAAATGACCATGGCCATTTTTGGGGTTGATGCTTACGAAGTTTGGAGGACGAACACCCGCGTCTTCCGCAGCCTCGGCAGCGGTATTTCGGTCAACGTCGAAGGTCATGAAGCGCCATGACATTGGGCCATTAAATTGAAGGTGCCGGAATCCAATCGCCTTCCATCGTCCGCGGACTAGTAGTGGCTCTCCCGGTGAATCGCAGCAGTAGGGCGACGCCGGGATTAGTTCCGGGAACAACGAACGCAGGTCGGCCCAGACTTCCGGCCAACCAAATCCTCTCACCGAAGACATCGAGGGAAAGCCAGTTCATGCGCACCCCATTCTTCGCTCATGCCTTCGTGCGGCCCGCTTCAATCAGTCGTTCCAATTCCGATCTGGGCACGAGTGTTCGTCTACCGACGCGGCTGAGGGTTATGTCTCCCCGCGCGGCGAGTAGATAGATCATGGACTTAGAAATGCCTGTCAGCCGTTCGGCATCCTTAATCCGATACGAGATAGGCTCGAACGTACTAGCGTGTAGCTGCGACTGCTGAGTACCTACGCGAGACATATCTACTCCATGAGCTTTAGAGAAAGACCGGCGCGATTCGGCCGTGTCTCTTGGTGGAAGCTGATGGAAGGATGGCTAGCGTTGTGCCATCTGTCGGCCCAAAAGGCCCAAAAGGCCCATATGCCGGTCAGTTGACCTATTGAACTTTGAGCAAGCGGCGTGTCCGGTGTGTGCTAAGAAAGCGGCCTGCGTGGCGTCGAATCGTACTATCGGATGGCAACTTCTGATTGCTTTCTAGTCTGCATTGCAACTCTTGAGAGAGGAATCTCTCAAAGCAAG